>CAYPNN010000051.1:0-8310 GCA_964412065.1 uncultured Candidatus Bathyarchaeia archaeon | reverse complement strand
GGATAGACAGAAACAACTACGCCACTCTGCTTGACGATAGGCCAGACTACGCTGGAATGCTTCAAAGAGCTAAGGACTGGATCACGTGGGGGGAGCCGGATCTAGAAACGATAAAGATCATGCTGGAGAAACGCGGCGAGGCCCCGGGAGGCGTCAAACTCAACGAAGAGTACTTAAAGGAGCTGGGCTTCGAGGGGTTCAGCCAGCTGGCTGAGAAGCTGCACAGCTGCGAGCAGGACATCAACAAGCTTGACGGTGTCAAGCCCTTCTTCAGGCTCCACCCCCCGAAGAAGGGGTTCAAGAGGAGCGTTAAACGTCCATACGGTAACAAGGGTGAGCTCGGGTACAGAGGAGAAGCCATTAACGAGCTTGCGAGGAGGATGTGCTAGAGATGCCCCATAAGCTACGCAAGGTGAGGAAGCAGAGAGGCTCAAGGTACATGGGCTGGGGACAAGTAGGCCAGCACAGGAAGGCCGGAGGCCGCGGCGGCAAAGGCAAGGCAGGCGGGAGGAAACACTTCTGGATCAGGACGGTGAAGTACGAGAAGGAAAGGTACAAAAAGACGGGGTTCCTGCCGCCGTCAGCCAAGGAGCCCAAGCTGGCGACGATCAACGTCGGGGAGCTTGAAGACCTTGCTTCGAAGGTCATCGGAGACTACGGGGTAAAGGGCGGGAACGAGCTCGACTTGGAGTCCCTCGGCTTCGGTAGGCTCCTCGGGAGAGGCAGCGTCGGCGTCCCCCTCAACGTCAAGGTAGCCTACGCGACCATGAGCGCCCAAGAGAAGATTGAAGAAGCAGGCGGCTCTATCATAGAGCCGTAGAGGGACGATAGACTTGCGGTTCCTGGATCTGTTCAAGCCGATATCGCCGTTTATACCTGAGGTCAAGCCTCCTCAGAGGAAGGTTGCCTTCAACACCCGGCTGATGTGGACGCTGGCCGCCCTAATCATATATCTTGTTATGTCGGAGACGCCTCTGTACGGGATTGAGGCTCAGGGCGCGGCTGATCCCTATGCCATGTTGAGGATAATTTTCGCGTCTAACCGGGGCACGTTGATGGAGCTTGGGATCGGCCCTATAGTCACCGCTGGACTGATCATTCAGCTCCTCGCTGGCTCGGAGATCATCTCCTTCGACAGATCCGATCCGGAGGACAGGGGTCTGTTCACCACCGCGAGCAAGTTCTTCTCGTTCGTCATGGTCATAGTTCAGGCCAGTCTCTACATCATAGGGGGCGTGTATGGTTCCATCAACAGGACACAGTCTATCCTCATATTCGCTCAGCTCCTAGCCTCCGGTTTAATATTGATGATGCTCGACGAGCTTGTTCAGAAGGGCTGGGGCATAGGCAGCGGCATCAGCCTGTTCATCGTGGCGGGGATAACCCAGAACATCTGGTGGATGAGCTTCAGCATAGCTCCGTCGCCCTATGACGCCGTGGGTAGGGCCTACGGCGGCATAATCGCGTTTGTGCAGAGCATCATGCGGGGGCTGCCGATGCAGGACTGGTTCTACAGGGCTAACTCGCCTGACATGATAGGGTTCTTGACGACCCTCGCGGTCTTCGCCATCGTCGTCTACATCGAGGGCATGAGGGTGGAGATACCCATCAGCCACAGCAGCTACAGGGGCTACAGGAGCAGGATGCCGATTAAGCTGCTCTACGTCAGCAACATACCCGTGATCCTCGCGTACGCCATGTTCGCCAACTTCCAACTCATCGGCCAGTTCACGTGGAACAGGTGGAACACGGACAACGGCAACTTCTTCTTCAACATGCTCGGCATGTACAACCAGACGCAGAGCGGCGGCGTCACTCCTATAGGCGGGCTTGCCTACTACACTTCGTCGCCGGGGAGCCTGGGGAGGGTGATGACCGACCCAGTGAGGGCGTTGATCTACCTACTAATAGTCGTCGGGTTCTGCGTGCTGTTCAGCATCACTTGGCTGGAGATAGGTGGCCTGGGCGCCGACCAGATGGCGGATCAGCTTCTGCAGTCGGGGATGCAGGTCGCCGGTTTCAGGCGTAGCAAGAGGCCTCTTGAGCGGCTGCTTAACAGGTACATCCCCACCATCACGGTGATCGGCGGCATGATAGTGGGCTGCCTGGCTGCCTTCAGCGAGTTCTTCGGCGTGTTCGGGTCGGGCATGGGCGCGCTGCTCGCCGTCAGCATACTGTACCAGTACTACCAGACCATGGTGCAGGAGCAGGTCGAGGACCTGTACCCGTTCCTGCGGGGCGCCTTCGGCTAGCCCCTTCTTCGTATCACCTGTGGCTGGTTAGATCTGTTTTTTCCGATCTCTTTTTCACTCCGCTGCGACGTTATTCGTTATCATGGCGACCGAGAGGCTGTACGATGCCGATCATTACTTGAGGGCTTTCACGGCGAGGGTGCTGGGGTTCAGGGACGGTGGTGTTTTACTGGACAGGACGGCTTTCTACGCGGAGGCGGGTGGCCAGGCGGGCGACACAGGTACGCTTGGAGGTGGACGGGTCGTCGACACCAGGATTGAAGATGACGGTGTCATCGTCCATTACTTAGAGGAGGCACCGGGTTTCGGTGAGGGGGACGTGGTTGAGGGATTGATCGACTGGGGACGACGTTACAAGATCATGCGGCTCCACACGGCGTCTCACATCATGGAGTACTTCCTCTGGAGGCGTTTCGGTTATATGAGACGCACGGGCTCCTTCGTCGACGATAAGAAAGACAGGGCCGACTACGTCCATGAGGGCCGCCTGGACCCGGAGGCTTTAAAGAAGGTGGAGTCGGATACCAACGGGTTTCTCGCCGAGGGGCACCCAGTCAGGATAGAGGTCGACGACGAGGGCTTGCGTCACTGGAGCTGTGGGCCGGTGGAGATGCTGTGCGCCGGCACCCACGTGAGGAACACCTGTGAGATCGGTGCGGTCAGGCTGAGGCGTCGGAACCCGGGCCGCGGCGAGGAGCGGGTGGAGACCAGCCTGGCGGAGTAGCAATATTTTCATATAGCCTCCACTCGTTATCTGCCTCATGTTCCAGCCGCCACGTGGAACCAGAGATTACCTCCCCGAGGACCAGCTGAAGAAGAACTGGGTAGTGGACACTGTGCGGGAGGTCTACGAGTCATACGGCTACGAGCCGCTGGACACGCCGGCCTTCGAGTACATGGAGATGCTGCGGATCAAGAGCGGGGAGGACATACTGAACCAGGTGTACGCCTTCAAGGACAAGTCAGACAGGGAGCTGGCCCTCCGCTTCGAGCATACAGCCAGCACCGTCCGCGTGGTGGCGTCGCATCGCGAGCTCCAGATGCCTTTCAAGCGCTACATCATAGGCCCCACCTGGAGGTACGAGAGGCCAACCGAGACGCGTTTCAGAGAGTTCCTGCAGGCAGACGTAGACATCTTCGGCGTCGAGAGCAGCATCGCCGACGCCGAGGTGATATCCGCCGTCGTCGAGGCGTTCAGCAGGCTAGGCTTCGAGGGATTCACCATCTATCTCAACGATAGAAGAATCCTAAAGTCGATCGTGGAGCTAGCTGGGATCCCTTCCGAGAATAGCCTGGACGCCATCCGCACCGTGGACAAGATCAAGAAGATCGGCAGAGACGGAGTCATCGAGGAGCTCAATGGGCTATCACCCCACAAGGAGGCTTCGATAAAACTGTTAGACTTGGTCGGCTTGAAGGGAGAGCCTCTGGAAGTCATCGGTTCAGCTAAACAGATGCTGAAGGAATATCCCGAGGGCGTCAAGGGCTGTGAAGCGCTGGAAGACCTGATTAAATATGCAGGTGCGTTCGGCTTCGCGGAGTACATCGAAGTTGATCTCAGCCTCGCCAGGGGCCTCGACTACTACACCGGGCCCATCTTCGAGGTCTTCGCTAAGGGATACGAGGAGTACAGCAGCCTCGCGGGCGGCGGTAGATACGACGAGATAGTCGAGCTTTTCGGCGGCGAGCCCACGCCCGCTACCGGGATCTCCTTCGGCGTGGACAGGGTCACGCTCGTCCTTGAGGAGAAGGGGGCGTTCAAGGACCTTTCCTTAGGTGCAGATGTCTATGTTGCCCCTGTCAACGAGGATGTCGTTCTGAATGCCATAGAGATAACTCAGTTACTTAGACGGGCAGGCATCCCCACTATAGTCGACCTGATGGGTCGCCGCCTCGGAAAACAGTTCGAGTATGCCGACAAGAAGGAGATCCCAACCGTCGTAGTCGTGGGCGAGAAGGACCTCGCAGAGGGGTCCGTGACTGTCAGAGACATGAAGACCGGTGACCAGAAAAAGGTGAAGATGGAAGAGCTGGCTTCTCATCTTAAATCCTAGAACGTCTTCTCGGACAAGCCGTAGTACACTATCTCGCCGCGGCGGTCGACGACTGCGAGCTTGAGCTCGCGGCCTTTTTCCTCCGTCTTCTTTAGGTCGTTCAGCATAGCTTCGACTTTCTCGGGTCGTCCCTCCGATATTATTATGATGTGGTAGCTCGGAGGCTGCTTTCTGTACATGCCCCGTTCATAAACGACGAAGTCAGCCGCTTCGTCGGCGTTTCTGGCTACGAAGCCCCTCGATCTGAGGTCTCTGTACACTATGAACTTTGTCCATATGGACGGGTCATCTGTCGTGAACAACCGTAACGCCTCGCGGAAGCTGATCTTCACGTTGGCGTCCTCGTCCACCAGGGCCACCTTCCCCCTGTCCATGTTGTACAGCGTCTCACATGAATCAAGGGTAAGCACGCCGACCCCCTCTCGGGTGCCGTACCCGTCGTTGAACAGGCTGTCTGCCTCGCTCCTCATGGGGACGACTACGCCGCCTTGCGTGAGGACTGCCGTGAACGGCTGCATCACAGGAACTGGTGTGAGGAGCCTGAAATAGGTTATGCAGCCGCGTCTATGGTCCACCCAAAGAATTAATGTCCGGCTGCCCCGCTAAACTGTAGATTGCCTGAACGCTCCCTCGTCATAACCGAGAAACCGAGTTCTGCTAGACGCATAGCCCAAGCGCTGGACGACGAGGGACGCCCAGCGTCTTTGAGAAACGGGCGCGTCCAGTACCATGTGGCGAAAAGAGAGGGAAGCGAATTACTCGTGGTCTCAGCCTTAGGCCACCTATACGCGTTGACACAGGTAGGAGGAGGATGGACATACCCGGTCTACGAGATGAAGTGGGTGCCCGCAAGCCAAGTCAACAGGGCGAACACCCGGATTAGATCCTACATAGAGACGATCTCGACGCTATCGAGAGGCGTGGACCGGTTCGTAAGCGCATGCGACTACGACCAAGAAGGCAGCCTGATAGCCTACAATGCCCTCAGGTACGCCGTGGGCGAACAGAGCTTAGCAAGTTCCCGGAGGATGCTTTACAGCACCTTAACCCGCACGGACCTCGTGAAGGCGTGGGAGACCATGGAGCCAACGCTCGACTACCCTGTCATAGCGGCGGGTAAGACGAGGCACGAGGTGGACTGGCTCTTCGGCATCAACCTCAGCAGGGCGCTGACCCTAGCGGTGAGAGGGTCTTCAGGTGCTAAGAAGACCCTCAGCATCGGCAGGGTGCAGGGACCAACGCTCAGCTTCGTGAAGGAGAGGGAGACAGCTATCCGGAGCTTCGTCCCCATGCCGTACTGGAAAATATACGCCGAGACGATGATCGCCGGCGAGACCTACCCCCTGGAGTACGAGAAGAAAAGTCTGGATAGGGAAGTCAATGCAAGGGAGCTTGCGTCTGAGTGCAGAGGCAGAGACGGTGAAGTCGTCGACGTGGATGAGGGGCGTGAACGACTCCTCCCCCCTCCCCCGTTCAATTTAGGAGACCTCCAGAGGGAGGCGTACCGGGTTTTCAAGCTGAGCCCAACGGCTACCCTCAGAGCGGCGGAGAAGCTGTACCTTGGGACATACATCAGCTACCCACGCACTAGCAGCCAACGCCTGCCCACGACGTTGGATCTTAGAGGAATCCTCGAGAAGCTCAGTAAACACCCGGTCTACGCGAAGCACACAGAAGAACTCTTGTCCAGAACAAGCTTGAAGCCCCGGCAGGGAAAGAAGGACGACCCTGCCCACCCCGCAATCCACCCGACCGGCGCCAAGCCGAGGCGGCTCAAGGAAAACGAAGCTAAGATATACGATCTCATAGTGAAGAGGTTCCTATCGTGTCTCGGGAGGCCAGCGATCAGAGAGAAGATAGAAGCCGAGGTGGACATCAACGGCCACCTTTTCTATCTTAGGGGCTCGATGACCACGAAAAAAGGGTGGCTAGACATGTACGCACCCTACGTCGAAGACAAGGAGACGGCGCTCCCCGAAATAGAGCCGGGCATGGTCATCCCGGTCACCAAGCTGTCTACCAGGCGAAGCTACACGAAGCCGCCGAAGAGGCTCGACCCAAGCAGCCTGCTGCGACAGATGGAGAACCACGAGATAGGCACGAAGGCCACGAGGGCGAACATCATCGACACGCTCTACAGGAGAGGTTACATCGCCGACAGAAGGATCACGATAACCGAGCTGGGGCTACGCATCGTGGAGACCCTCGAAGAATACTGCCCAACTATCCTAAGCGTCGAGACGACTAGGGAGCTGGAGGAGTCCTTGGAGGAGATACAGGTAGGTGAGAAGAGCCCTGAAGCCGTGGTAGAGGAATTCAAGGAGGCTCTCAAACCCGTCCTCGCCCAGTTCAAGGACAAGGAGGGCGAGATAGGGGCAGCCATAGCTGAGGCCGTCACTGGGAGTCGCGCAGGGGAGGGAGCCATCTGACTGGGTGTATAGTCTGCGGCAGGGAAAAACGGGGAGACTCGGTGTACTGTGAACACCATCAGGCCGCCTGCAGCAACCTTGAGGAATCCTATCCTCGGTGGAGGCGTGCCTTGGGGGTGAGCTGGAAGGAGTACCTTGTGAAGGTGGAGAAGGTCTCAGGTACAGGAATCTGGGTCAGAGAAGTGATTAAGGATATTCTTTATGGTAGCTAGTCTTCGGGTTCTTCGAGTTTAATCTCCCAGCGGCTGTTCCTGCCGTTTCTTATCCAGGTGCCGCCCAGCTCCCTCATCGTGTCGTTGATGGGGCCCCACAAATCCCCTAGGAACTTCTTTGGACTCACTGTTACGGTTCCTTCGCTCTGCTCGACAACCACGAGCGCAAGGTCCACGCCGGCCGCCTCAAGCTTAGCCTTGAAATCGATCTCATCGGGCGGCCACTCCTCGGTCTCGGCTTCCTCTTGCACCACAACAGGCACCTTCTGCCCCACGGATATTACGATCCCTATCTTAGAGCCGCAGTCGGGGCACATGATCCATGTGACCTTGTTTTCCTTTACGCTCATGTCTGTATTGACTATTGTCAGGTGATTAAAAAGATGCGCGTCTTTGGTTAACTTTATTGCCGGGTGAGCATCATGGGTGGTATTTCGTCGGTGTAGTGGATGCAGACGATCCGAGAGATATTCGGTTTCATGAGGGGGAACGTCCTCGTGATGACGGTCTGCGAGTGCGTCTGGAGGACGACCATCGACATCATATGGCCCTTCCTTCCTCTCTACGTCCTCCACCTCGGCGGGAGCTACGAGACCATCGGGGTCATCATGGCTGTAGGGAACTTGGCCAGCATGATGCTATACCCACTAGGTGGGTATATAGCAGACTACCAGGGCCGCATCAAGCTCATCGCCTACATGACGTTCATGTACGGGGCGTCTTTCCTGATCCCTGCGTTCACCAACTCCTGGCAGTGGCTCGCTGTGGGCATGTCAGCGCAGAGCCTTGTGACCTTCTACTTCCCGGCCCGCCAGGCGTTGATAGCAGACAGCATACCGCCGTACCAGAGGGGGATAGGCTTCGCCGCGACCGTCGCCATACCAAGCGCCTTCGGAATAGCCGCACCAGTCATCGGGGGCTGGCTGATAGACAACCTCGGAATAAGCCGAGCCATGCATGGGCTGTACTTCATGGGCTTCTGGATAGCCTCCGCCATCGCGTTGTTCAGGCTGAGGTACCTGAAGGAGACGGTGGAGAACCCAAGGAGGCTTAACCTAAGCCTATCGACGCTTCCCAGGTTGTTGCTTGAGGCCTACCGCAGCGTCTTCAGCGTCTTGAAGGAAGCCCCGAAGCGGCTGTACACGTTGTCGCTCTTGGTGTCCGCAAGCGTGCTTTTCGCTTCGATAGCCAGCTCTTTCTGGGTGGTGAGGGCAACCGAGATAATCGGGCTAAGCGTGCAGCAGTGGGGTAACGTCATGCTCGTCTCCGGCGTTGTGAGCGTCGTCCTCGGCATCCCAGCTGGAGGCATAGTCGACAGGTACAGCAAGAAGATGATAGCCGGCCTATGCATGATCCTTGGCTC
>CAYPNN010000050.1:0-8351 GCA_964412065.1 uncultured Candidatus Bathyarchaeia archaeon | reverse complement strand
CGTTTACCGTGGTGAATGGGTGATTTGGTGGGCATCGGTTACCAGCTCTACACCAGTGGCGGACTGATCATGATCACGTTGTCGCCGCGGAGCACGATGGTGCCTATCTCCTTGACGTTCATCGGGTCGCTGACCTCCTCGGCGGCGCTCATGTAGAGGTTGACGTGCTGGTCGAACCCCTCGAGGACACCCCTGAGGGTTCTGCCGCCTCTCACCTTGATAAGCACGGTCTTGCCGACGCTTCGCTCAAGCACTTTTTCGATCATATCCGCCAACTCTTTTTTCCTCTCCGGAGACACAGGCTTTAATCGAATATCAGGGTTCGCCTATAAAAGTTTGTATTCTATGCCACGGCATACCCTCGCCGCGACGGGTCCCCCTCCAAACTAAATGAAGGCATAAAAACGCCTCTCTGTGCGAGAGGGAACATAAAAACGAGTAACATTTATTAGGGGGTATCCGCCCCTTGTTACAGCCTCGTTAGGGTTAGGAAGGTTTCTGTAAAAGGTGAATTACGTTTAATGACGGAATTTGATCCCTCCGACATTAAGATGCCCGCCCTAGCCCATGTAACGAATCAAACTCAAATCAGGTTGATGTAATGCTTCTCACAGATAACGACCTCTGGGATTTGATGAAGTCCTTCTTCCAGGAGGAGGGGCTCGTCAAGCAGCACCTGGACAGTTACAACGACTTCTCCAGGAACACGCTGCAACAGATCATAGACGAGATCGGGGGCATCCAGATCGAGGTCCCCAATCACACTTACAACATCCGCTTCGGCGCCATAGAGATAGGTGAGCCCCGTATCGTGGAGGTGGACGGAACCAACAGGGAGGTCTACCCGCGGGAAGCCAGGATACGTAACCTGACGTACTCGGCCCCTCTCTACCTGGAGATCGAGCTGGATGATGAGGGCCGCGAGACCTACGAGCGCGTCAACATAGGCGACCTCCCCATCATGGTGAAGAGCAACCTGTGCCTACTGAGCAGGCACACGGAGGACCAGCTCGTGAAGCTCGGAGAGGACCCCAAAGAGGTCGGCGGATACTTCATAGTCAACGGCAGCGAGCGCGTCATCGTGAGCCTGGAGGATCTGGCGCCCAACAGGGTGCTGGTTGAGACCGATAACAGAGGAGCCAAACCCGTCTACAAGGGTAAGGTCTTCAGCACCACAGTAGGCTTCAGGGCCCGCATCGAGATGAGCCTCAAGTCCAAAGGCGAGATGGTCGTCACCATCCCCGGGGTCCCCGTGCCTGTGCCCCTCGTGATCCTCATGAGGGCGCTGGGCGTCGAGACCGACCGAGACGTCGCCGAGATGGTCAGCCTAGACCCGGACATACTCAACGAGCTGGAGGGCAGCTTCAGGGAGGCGTCGAACGTCCAGAGCGTGGAGGACGCCATACTCTACATCGGCAACCGGGTAGCCTTCGGCCAGGTCAGGGAGTTCAGGATCAAGCGCGCCGAGACCATCCTGGACAGGAACCTGCTGCCACACATAGGCCGCGAGCCCGAGGACAGGCTGGACAAGGCCATCTTCCTCGGCGAGATGGCTAGCAGGATCATAGAGCTAAAGCTGGGCCTACGCCAGGAGGACGACAAGGACCACCTCAGGAACAAGAGGATCAAGCTGGCGGGGCCGCTGCTGGCCGAGCTGTTCCGCTCGGCGTTCTGGAGCCTCTACAGGGACATGAGGTACCAGTTCAGGCGCATGAGCACCAGGCGCAAGGGGGTGCTCATCAGCGCCGCCGTCAGGCCCGGGATAATAACGAGCAGGATCCAGCACGCCCTCGCCACCGGCAACTGGAGGCGGGGCCGCGTCGGCATGACCCAGCTCCTCGATCGAACCAACACTCTTTCAACCCTTTCTCACCTCCGCAGGCTCCAATCGCCGTTGAGCCGGAGCCAGCCAAACTTCGAGGCCCGTGACCTCCACAGCACCCACTGGGGGCGGCTGTGCCCCAACGAGACCCCGGAGGGCGCCAACTGTGGGCTAGTCAAGAACCTGGCGCTCATGAGCAGCGTCAGCATCGGGACGGACCCGGAGAAGATCAAGCGCACACTGGAGTTCATGGGGGTCATCAGGGCCAAGGACGCCGACGAGCAGCTGCGCCACGAAGGCACCAAGGTGTTCGTCGAGGGCTACCTCCTGGGGTACAGCACCTCGCCGGAGATCATGGTCAACACGTTCAGGGAGATGCGCCGCAAGGGCGAGATCAGCGGCCAAGCCAACATCGCGCTCTACCACGACTACAACGAGATCTACGTCAACTGCGACGAGGGCCGGATAAGGAGGCCCCTCATAGTGGTCGAGGAGGGCAAGCCCCTGCTGAAGCAGAGGCATATCCGGAACATCAAGCAGGACAGGTGGACCTGGAGCGACCTAGTCAGGGAAGGCATCCTGGAGTACTTGGACGCCGACGAGGAGGAGAACGCATACATCAGCGTCGACCAGGAGACCCTCACCGAGGAGCACACCCACATGGAGATATGCCCATACACCATTCTAGGCGTCGGCGCGGGCATCATACCCTACGCGGAGCACAACCAGAGCCCCCGCAACACCTACCAAGCGGCCATGTCGAAGCAGGCGCCGGGCGTCTACGCGTTGAACTACAACGACAGGACCGACACCCGCGCCCACCTGCTCCACTACCCGCAGAAGCCTCTCGTCTCGACCAAGCCCATGGAGGTCATAAACTACAACGACCGGCCTGCGGGCCAGAACTTCGTCCTCGCCATCCTGAGCTGCACAGGGTACAACATGGAGGACGCCATAATATTCAACAAGGCGGCCGTCCAACGTGGCCTCGGCCGCAGCAGCTTCTTCAGGATATACAAGGCCGAGTGCAAGCAGTACCTGGGCGGCACAAAGGACAGGCTCACCATCCCCGAGGCAGGCATCCGAGGCTACCACGGTGCCGACGCCTACAGGCAACTGGAGAGCGACGGACTCATCGCCCAGGAGGCCGAGGTCAAGGGCGGAGACATACTCATCGGCAAGACGAGCCCGCCGAGGTTCATGGAGGAGTACCGCGGCATCGAGATACGCGGCCCCCAGCTCCGCGACACATCCGTCGGCGTCAGGCCCACGGAGATCGGAGTCGTGGACAGCGTGTTCATCACGAAGGACATCGAGGGAAGCCAGCTGGTCAAGATCAAGGTGCGCAGCAACAGGGTGCCCGAGCTCGGCGACAAGTTCGTAAGCAGGCACGGCCAGAAGGGCGTCATCGGCATGCTGGTGCCCCAGGAGGACATGCCCTTCAGCACCAGCGGCGTCGTCCCTGACATCGTCATGAACCCCCACGCATACCCCAGCCGCATGACCGTTGGCCAGTTCATCGAGGCAATCGCAGGGAAGGCCGCGGCGATCAGGGGCGAGATCGTGGACGGCACACCTTTCGCCAACGAGGACCCCAAGGGCCTCGAGGAGATACTCACGGAGCTGGGCTTCCAGAGCGGCGGCCGAGAGATAATGTACGACGGCATGAGCGGAAGGATGTTCGAGGCAGAGATATTCATCGGCGTCGCCTTCTACCAGAAGCTCCACCACATGGTCGTGGACAAGATACACGCGAGGGCCCGCGGACAGGTACAGATGCTCACCCGGCAGCCGACGGAGGGCAGGGCCAGGGGCGGCGGCCTAAGGTTCGGCGAGATGGAGCGCGACTGCCTCGTGGGACACGGAGCCGCGATGCTCCTGAAGGATAGGCTCCTGGAGGAGTCGGACGCCTACACGATATACGTCTGCGAGAGGTGTGGCCGCCAGGGCTTCTACGACATAAGGCAGCGCAAGTACGTGTGCCCGACTTGCGAGGGGAAAGCCGACATCGAGCCGGTCACCGTATCGTATGCCTTCAAGCTTCTGCTGCAGGAGATGCAGAGCATGTGCCTGTCGCCCACCCTCGAGCTGGCCAAGGAGGTGGAGTAGGGTGAGCAAGTTAATCGACGCCATCAAGTTCGGCCTCCTGAGCCCAGACGAGATAAGGCGCCTCAGCGTCGTCGAGATAGGGACCAGCGACACCTACGACGAGGACGGGGCCCCCATCGCCGGCGGCCTCATGGACCAGCGTCTGGGAACGCTGGAGCCTAGGCAGCGGTGCCGCACCTGCGGAAACATAGCCATCAACTGCCCCGGCCACTTCGGTCACATCGAGCTGGCGGTACCGGTCGTCCACGTGGAGTTCGCGAAGCAGATATACCGCGTCCTCAGCGCCACGTGCAGGAGCTGCGGCGGCGTACTGCTTGATGACGAGATCAAAGAGAAGCTCACGAAGCAGCGCAACCATGACATCGAGTTATTCGGCAAGGTCAGCGACGAGACGAGCAGCGAGATCATGAAGCAGGCCAAGAAGTACAAGCGGCACAAGGAGTGCCCGTACTGCGGCATGGTCCAGAACGTGGTCAAGTTCAACAAGCCTACGACGTTCATCGAGATCGAGAAGGAGCTGTTCGAGGAGGAGATGGAGGACGAGGTCACACGCAGGCTCACGCCAAACATGATCAGGGAGTGGTTCGAGCGCATCCCTGACGAGGACCTGGAGATGCTTGGCTTCGACCCCGGCAGCGCACGGCCGGAGTGGATGGTGCTGCAGGTACTGCCAGTGCCGCCCGTTGACGTACGGCCCAGCATCATCCTCGAGTCCGGCATCAGGGCGGAGGACGACCTCACCCACAAGCTCGTGGACATCATCAGGATAAACCAGAGGCTCCGGGAGAACATCGAGGCCGGGGCACCGACGCTCATCATCGAGGACCTGTCCGAGCTGCTCCAGTACCACGTCACCACGTACTTCAACAACGAGGTGAGCGGCATCCCGCCGGCCCGTCACCGCAGCGGCAGGACCCTCAAGAGCCTGGCGCAGCGGCTTAAGGGAAAGGAGGGAAGGTTCAGAGGCAACCTCAGCGGCAAACGCGTCGACTACTCGGCCCGCACCGTAATCAGCCCCGACCCCAACATCGACATCAACCAGGTCGGTGTCCCGGTGCACATAGCTACCAAGCTCACTGTGCCAGAGGTCGTAACCGAGCGAAGCCTGGAGGAGATGAGGAGGCTTGTAGTGAACGGCCCCTACAGGCACCCGGGCGCCCTCTACATCATCAGGCCGGACCAGAAGCGGATAAGGCTCGAGTTCGTCGCCGACAGGACGCTCATAGCCCAGAGCATCGAGCCGGGCTTCATCATCGAGAGGCACCTGAAGGACGGGGACATCGCCCTGTTCAACCGGCAGCCAAGCCTGCACAGGATGAGCATCATGGCGCACAGGGTCAAGGTGCTGCCCTACAAGACGTTCAGGATGCACCTCACCGTGTGCCCGCCATACAACGCGGACTTCGACGGCGACGAGATGAACCTCCACATCCCCCAGAGCAAGGAAGCCCAGACGGAGGCCAGGATGCTGATGCAGGTACAGGACCAGATACTGAGCCCAAGGTACGGCGCCCCCATCATCGGCGCCGGCAAGGACTACATCAGCGGGGCGTACCTGCTCACACGAGAGGGCACGATGCTCTCGGCGGACGAGTTGGGAAAGCTCGTAGCCTACACGGGCTACAACGGGGATATACCCAAGCCCACGGTGCTTGAGCCCACGCCCATGTGGAGCGGCAAGTCCGTCTTCAGCCTCTTCCTGCCCAGCGACTTCAGCTTCGTAAGCAAGGCCAACATCTGCATGCACTGCCCCGAGTGCAAGGAGGCTGAGTGTGATTACGACGCCTACGTGATGATCCAGAACGGGGAGCTGAAGACTGGGGTCATAGACAAGAACAGCATCGGAGCCGAGCGCCCGGACACGATCTTCCACAGGATCATCAAGGACTACGGCACCGACATGGGCCACGACTTCCTCAACGGCGTCAGCCGCCTCATCAACGGCTTCCTGACGCTGGAGGGCTTCACCTACAGCTACGACGAGCTTGAGCTCGACGAGAAGGATCAGCGGGACATCGACAGGGTCATGAGGCGGATGGAGAAGAACGTCGAGAAGCTCACCGAGGAGTACACCGCGGGTGTGCTCGAGAGGCTGCCCGGCCAGACGCTGCAGGAGAGCTTCGAGATCAAGGTGATGAACGAGCTGGCAAAGGCCCGTGACAAGGCAGGAGAGACGGTGCAGGAGGCGCTGCCCATGAGCAACAGCGGCATAATCATGACGCGCAGCGGCGCGAGGGGCAGCAGCCTCAACATCGGCCAGATGATGGGCAGCGTGGGCCAGCAGAGCATCCGTGGCAAACGCATAATGAGGGGCTACGAGAACAGGACACTGCCTCACTTCAAGGAGAACGACGCCGCCCCCGCCGCCCGGGGCTTCGTCTACAGCTGCTACAGGGACGGCCTGTCGCCGCTGGAGTTCTTCTTCCACGCCATGGGGGGCCGGGAGGGGCTGGTGGACACGGCTGTACGTACCCAGCAGAGCGGGTACATGCAGCGCAGGCTGATCAACGCCCTGGAGCACCTCAGGGTCGAGTACGACGGCACCGTCAGGAACAGCGTAGGAGACATAGTACAGTTCCAGTACGGTGAGGACGGCGTCGACCCCGCGAAGTCCGACCACGGCGTCGCCGTGAACATCGCTCAGCTCGCAGACAGGACCCGGATCAACATTAAGAAGGGGCGGGCGGTGGCTGACTCGACGATAGACAGGCTGGTGGACGGCATCGAGGAGGAGATACCCCAGCTCCTGAAGGAGGAGCTCAGACGCCAGCTCAAGCAGTCGAAGCTCACCAAGCAGGGTGTCGAGGACGTAATAGCGGCAGTGCTCCGGAACTACGACTACAGCCTCGTGGAGCCCGGTGAGGCCGTCGGCATCGTCGCCGCGCAGAGCATAGGGGAGCCTGGCACACAGATGACCCTCAGGACCTTCCACTACGCGGGCGTGGCGGAGCTGAACGTGACGCTCGGCCTACCCCGCCTCATAGAGATAGTGGACGCCCGTAAGAGCCCGTCGACGCCTGTTATGAACATCTGCCTCACGAGTAAATACAGGAGAAGCGAGAAGAAGGCCAGGGAGGTCGCCCAGAAGCTGACCTACACGGTCGTCGACGACGTCATCGACAGCGTCAACGTGGACCTACGCGAGGAGGCAGTCAGGATCATCCTCGACCCCGAGAGGATGGACACCCTGGGGGTCAGCGTCAAGGAGGTCGAGAAGGCCCTACCCTACAGCTACGCGAAGGAGGAGGACAACACCTACCTCATCAGCCTAGAGGAGGACAAGGCAAGGGACCCTGAGCCCATCATAGAGAACGTTACCGAGGCGAAGATCAAGGGCATCCCCGAGATCAAGAGGGTGCTCACCACCGTCGAGGACGGCGAGTGGGTGATCAGGACGGACGGCAGCAACCTGGAGGGGGTGCTGCGCATCGAGGGCGTCGACCCCACCAGGACCTCCACAAACAACATCCACGAGATAGCGGAGATATTCGGCGTAGAGGCGGCGAGGAACGCCCTCATCATGGAGGCCCACGCGGTGCTCACCGAGCAGGGGCTGGACGTCGACATCCGCCACGTCATGCTGGTCGCGGACATCATGACCAAGACAGGTGAGGTGCAGCAGATAGGACGCCACGGCATCAGCGGCGAGAAGAGCAGCGTGCTGGCAAGGGCGGCGTTCGAGCTAACCATCCAGCACCTGGTGGACGCGGCCGTCAAGGGCGAGACCGATCCTCTTAAAGGCGTGATCGAGAACATAATCGTCGGACAGTCGATGCCCCTGGGAACGGGAAGCGTCGAGCTGTTCATGACTCAGGGAGATGGAAGCGATGAGTAGCGTAGACCACGAGCTGAGACTCGCTCTCTCCACCGGCAGGGTCCAGTTGGGATCGAAGATGGCGGTCAGGGAGATGAGGCGCGGCAGAGCCAGGATGGCCATCCTCAGCTCCAACTGTCCAGCCGAGAACGCCGAGGCCATAGAGACGTATGGAAGGCTAAGCGAGATACCCGTGCTTACGCACGCTAAGGACAGCGTAGATCTGGGGGTGTTGTGCGGGAAGCCCTACCCTGTTTCAGCGATCGTGATCAACGACCCGGGCGACTCAAGGATACTGGACATGGCGAAGGAAGACTAGCATGCTTAACAACATAAAGATCACAGAGACTGAGATGCGGTACATACAGCTACTGCAGAACATGACTGGCGCGACCATCGTCGACTGCATCGTCGACGAGGACGAGGACAGCATCATTTTCACGGTCAAGAAGGGGGAGGTGGGGCTGGCCGTCGGCAAGGGCGGCGAGAAGATAAAGCGTTTCCGCAGCATGACCAACAAGCAGGTGGAGATATACGAGTACCTGCCTGAGCCCGAGAAGTTCATAAGGAACGCGCTGAAGCCGGCGAAGGTGAGGGACATACGGC
>CAYPNN010000049.1:0-8385 GCA_964412065.1 uncultured Candidatus Bathyarchaeia archaeon | reverse complement strand
ACCGAGAGGTTCCCAGAGATCGACGGCTTCGCCATCGACCGGCTGGACAGGTGCATCACCGTGCGGGAGGCCGCCTGGGCGGCGCAGCTTCTGGACGAAGTCAGGATGGAGGCGGAGATACCCATAAAGTACGTCATGAACAGCCTCCAGCCTTGGCAGACCGGGCTGGCCTCCAGAGCCTACTTCATAGGCAGCGACGGCGTGATCACCGAGGAGCCGTACCTGTCCCAGGCCATAGAGGACTACGGTAGGCTCGCCGAGTACACCGAGTGCAAATGGTTCTACATTAACCCCTTCATGGACTTGGGTGACGAGGAGCTCGTTGAGGGCTTCGACGCCATACTGGAGAGGCACGGCTTCGTGTTCCTGGACGACTACAAGATGCGGCTTGCGGACAGGATATTCCCGGCGATACCTCTAGCCTAGCTCATCGTGTTCCCGTAAACCAGTTCGTATAGCGCTCTTCGCGGCTCCTTGGGCTTGTCGTAGGCCTCGTTTCCCCAGGAGAGAACGGCACAGATAGGCGATCCTATGTTTCTCCCTCAGTGATGCTCTTCCATGTAACGGCTGAATAGCCTGCGGGCTAGCTGGCTCGGCGTTAGGAGCCCATCCGCATCGTTTAGCTCGATGCCCCTCTCCTCGGCCTCGTTCTCCAACGTTACCTTGCACAGCCTGTTGTGTATGCATCCGTCGCAGTTACCCTCGTAGAAGTACCAGACCTTTACGCCGTTAACCTTGCTGAAGCTGACGACCACCGGTATCCTGTGGGCTGGGCTGTGTGCCTCCATCACCCCGTCCACCAGGTTCACAGTCTTGGCCTCTAGGTTGTTGGTGTCTGCGGCCTCCATGAACGCCTGTCCCATCTTCTGGTCGATGATCTGGTAAGTCTTATGGATGGCCTGGCGGCTGACTCCCAACAGCCTGCTGATATCGGACTGGCTGTTCTGTCTGCGCCTAAGGTCCCAGATGTCCGTCTCACGCGTCGTCAGGTATCCGCCGCTGAAACTCATCTCTGAGTAAACTAAAAAGAGTTGACGGATATAATATTTGCGAACTACTGCCCATAGGGCTTCTTGAGCCACTGGAGCAGCTCCAGCGTGTAGCCGAAGTCGGCGCTCTTGTCGACCTCGGGCGGAAGGAGGTAGTCCGGCTCCTCGGGAGGGCGTAAGTCAAGGCCCTTGTCCTTTAACATGTTGTACCACTCATTTACGTCGTCCACGAAGATGGAGAGCATCACCGACTTTTGCTCGGCTGGCCTCATGCTGCCTCTGCTGCCGTCCACGAGGCCCACGTGGACGTTATCGTAGACCTTGAACAGCTGGGCGAACCCTACGTCAAGCACCTTCTCGAAGCCCATCGTCTCGCCGTAGAACCTTGAGGCCTCACCGAGGTCGTCGTAATAGAAGAAGGTGATGGAGCCATAAATGGAGTTCATCGAGACTTTATACGCTTCTCGAGGATAAAAATTGATTAGGAAACGTGGTTGAGAGGCTTTTAATTGTATAAGTTTATATAACTGTATTGTTCTTTAGCGTGTGATGAAGGTTCTGCACGAGCCCCGGCTGGACACCATACTGATGATAGAGAAAGCTATCATAGACGCCGAGGACTACCCGACCAAGACGCAGCTGTGGAGGAGCCTGCCGAGGAAGGTCCAGTACCAGACCTTCAAACGGGCGCTGGACTACCTTGAGGCTTCGGGTAAGATCGTGTACCATGAAGGCGAGATACTTTACGTGGGGGTAGATAACGATAAACTTAGAGCTTTGTTAGCCTCCGCCGTCGAGCTAAAGTGAACCCGAGTATCCGAACCTCTGTTCGTATTGCCTGTGGTTCATGAACTCAAGGATGGTTGGCTGTAAGCCGGACTCTCATCAGCAGAGTGTATATTGATCTGTATCCTTCAGGGTGTGCATATCTGAAGAGCGTCTTCACGGAATAGCGTTCCTTGTAATATCTTGGTATCCTGTTTTTTCTTATCTTTTCGCCGCAGTAAGGGTCTTGCTGAAGTTTTTTCTTCATCTCGTTTATCCATTTGATGTGTTTGTGGTCGGGCTCTAGACGCTCTAGGTAGTCGATGACCTCCCTTGAGGCGAGTACTCTTATGTGAGAGGAAGGCATAATACGATAACATTTAATAATAAATAAATATTTTAGCTGGTGGTGGGACCGACTCTTTCTTCAGGTTCTGGAGGTACACGTTATCGATGAGGATGGCGGTCTTCAAAGCGTAACATGAAGATACGATCAGTTTATTTTCAAAGTATTGATGACCCGTTGGCTGTATTGGTTGCCAACGGGGGCCATTATTAATCATGAATGGGTATCTTCCCACTGCTTAAATCCTTTATGGTTAATTTTGGTTGAAAGATGAGGGTACGGCGGGCTTACACTGTTACCTACCCTGTACCTGCCCATGGGCTCCTGGCGTTTTCTCTTCTTCCGTCCGATTATGTTCATGTAGTTATCAATGGTTCTTCTCCGACGAGAAGTTATTTTGGGCTATTGGTGATCTATAACTTAGAAATGAGATTGAGATTAACCATTCTGGGACGAATCCACTGCGACTTATGATCATTCATATTTTGATGCAATAACATGTTTAAAAATTGGTTTCATTAAAGTGTAGCTAGACAAGAATCTATTGTGTTTTAATTAATATGTGCGTGCGGGAGTTTTATAATGCACCATAAGTATAATTAAAAATAAAATTGTTATATTTTTTCTAATCGCTTGAATGGTAACTGATTAATACGCTCACTTAAAAATTGATGAATTTCGATAAATAAATAAGCTAACTGGGACAAATCTTTTTCTAATAAGTCTCTAGTAATTACTTTATAAACTATGTCGTCATTTGTATATCCTCTTAATACAATTCCCCAATAATTATTTGATAGTATTAAGTGTTGATTTGCTGCAACATCATGAGCAGTTAATTTATCTCTTATCTTATCTATCTCGTCATGATAATTCTTATACGATAATATAATGTTTTTCAAATCATCAAAATTTTTATCACCTTTTTTATTACATATTGTCTTTAAATAATTCCTCATAGAGTTAATTTGTGGTTTATTACCTCCTCCTTCAAATAATAAATTCAAAAACTTTGGTATTTTATCTAATTGAAGTAAAATATACCAATAAATTGTTTTAATATCCATGCATAAATAAATATAATCATCTGTATGCATAAATGGAAATGTCCAATACTGATCATTTTTTAAATAGTCAGTGGGAAAAATCTTAGATTCCTCATTAATTCTTTTTACGATAAATCCAATGTCTCGATGTATTGCTTTCATATCATTTAAAATTTGGTTTATTTTTTTAATATTCTCTTCTTTTAGCTTTGTATCTGTAAACACGATTTCAGTTAGTTCAAATTGAAATAGATATTGGATTTCTGCCATATTCAACTAAATCAAAAAGTGATAAATAAATATAACTATAATATCAAGCAACAAGATTACTGATAATTACCCGATGCCACCAAGATTCGCTTTACAGTGACTTTAATATTTCTGTAGTGATTCGTCTGTGTTTTTATTACACGTATTACACTGGTCTGGATGGGTGTGGTGTGTGGAGTCGGGAAGCCTGGGCGATTATAAGCTACTCCTATTACTACTATTCATTAGGCTATTTTCATAAGAAATAAAGAATAAACGAGACTAGACGGTTACCCTGTACCTGTCCATGAGCTCCTGGCGTTTCCCCTCGTTCCAGCCCGAGACATCCGTGTAGTAGCCCGTGATCCTGCTCCACCACCTGACGTTCTCGCTGCCGCACGTCGGGCACTTGGTCAGCATGCCCGCGGCCGTGGTCTGGCACTGGCTGCAAATCGTGAGGTCCTTGGTGTAGGTGAAGTACCCTATCTGGCTGTTGCGGCAGATGCGCTGCGTCAGCTTGTACAGCGCCTCCGGGTCAGACGCGCTCTCCCCTATCCAGGCGTGGAAGATGTTGCCGCCGCTGAGTATGGGGAAGAACTTGTGCTCTATGTCGATCCTCTTCCCTAGGGGCACCTTGGCGCCCACGTAGGTGTGGGTGCCGTTGGTGTAGTAGATGGGCAGGTCGCGTTTCTTGGGGGCTCCGTTGATCTGGCTGATGTCGCCCTTCACCATCTCCCGGGCCATGCTCTTGTACTCCGGGTTGAGGAGGTCGGCGACGGCGAAGGTCTGGGCTGTGCTCTCCGCGGGCGTCCTAGCCAGCATGACCTTCCAGCCGCTTCTCATCTCCAGTCCCTTCCT
Source organism: uncultured Candidatus Bathyarchaeia archaeon (assembly GCA_964412065.1). GTDB lineage: Archaea > Thermoproteota > Bathyarchaeia > TCS64 > TCS64 > RBG-16-57-9. The sequence continues at coordinate 4,132 of CAYPNN010000049.1, read as the reverse complement.
GTACTTCTCCATGTCCAGCAGAAGACGCACGGCGAGCCTGACAGCGTCGTCCGCCTCGTGGAGCTGGCTGCCCGCGAAGTGCTGCACCATCTCGTTGATGCCCACCACGCCTATGACGTTCACCAGCTCGCCGAAGTCCACGGCTGGCGGCCCCTTCTGGCCGGTCCTGGGGTCCCGGGGCGTCTGGGTGGCGAAGGGCACCATGCCGCTGCCGATGGTCTTGTCCATCCAACGGCGTTTGGCCTGGAAGACCCCCATCGACAGCCTCATGTTCTCCTTGGCGTACTCCAGCAGCTTGTCGTAGTCGCCGTTGGCCCTGTAGGCGAGCCTTGGCATGTTGATGCTCACCACCTGCCATCCGCCCATGCTGAAGTGCATGCCGTCCTGGAACCAGAGCTTCTCGTCGAAGTGCTCGTCGGTCTCCGGCGTGTTGGCGAACTGGTAGGCGCAGCACTGGTAGCAGCTGATGCCGTTCCCGTAGCCGCGGTACGCGGGCAGCATGTTGTCGAAGTAGGGTGCCCCGAACTTGCTCACAGCCTCATGGACCAGCAGCCACAGGTCGTCGTACTCTGGCTTGAAGAACTCTGGGCTCACGTAGTTCTCGTTCTTGGGGAAGTTGAAGGGCTTACCCCAGTAGTCCCCCTCCAGCGCGACCTCGTTGATGGCGCGGAAGAACTTCTGCACCTCGTCCTCGTAGTCGCCGTAGGTGTCGGGCCCGACCCTGCCCTGCATGACCACGGGTACGTCCCTCCATATCTTGGGGACCCCCATGGGGAGCTGGATGTTGCTGAAGACCAGCTGGCCGCCGCGGGTCACGTATGTCTGGGTCAGCTCGTAGAACATCATCTGAGCCAGCTGCTTGATCTGCTTGTAGCTCAGGCCCCTCATGAACGGCGCCAGGAACATGGTGTAGTACATGAAGCCCTGTCCGCCGCTGAAGTTTGTCTGTCCGGCGGCGAGGATCTTGACGCTGTGGAGTATGGCGACCTCGGGCTGCTTGGCGGGGCCGGCCACGCTGCTCTGGTAGCCCTTCCCGTCGGGAAGCAGCCCATAGTAGAGGAAGTACCTGAGGTCCCAGTCCTGGCAGAACGGTCTGGTGCCGAAGTACTCGAGGGTGTGGATGTGGATGTCCCCCTGGTGGTGGGCCATCGACAGCTTCGGGTCCATGAGCAGCAGGTACTGCTCCTTGCTCAGCCTGTCGGCCTTCTTCTTGTGCACCGTCTCAGGGTTTGGCTGGAGGTTGGCGTTCTCCTTCGCCTCGAAGCCGTTCCCTGTGTCTATCTGGTACGCGTCGTAGAGGGGGGCCCCGACCCTAGTGAGGAGGTTCCTGTAGATCTGGAACTCGGGTATCTCGTGGCTCCACTCAAGAAGTATGTTGTTTGTGATCTCCCTCACCATGGGCCCCGACACGTATCGGGGACGAGTAAGCTTGATGCGGCGCTCAGTCTCGTCGGCCACCTTCTCGGCCGCCATCTCGCTTATAGCCGGGATGTCGAACATCTTCTCGGCGAGCGTGGTCTCCGTGTCAAGCATGTCAATGATCCTGGTCTTGTCCCACGGGATCAGGTAGCCGTCCGTCGTGCGAACCATGGGCATGCCCATGTACACGTTCTCTGTGAAGAACTCCTCTATCCTCCGCTGATAAGGCGGCAGATCACGTTTCCTAGCCATTCAATACCTCCAAAACCAAATCCTGTTTCAACTCTTCCCCCTCAAACAATCTCTCGGAGGGCTCCACCCTGGCGTTGTCGTCTAACGTCAGTATGGGTGGGTTACCGAACATGTTCATCATTATGAAATCTGTCTGGGCCTCTGTGTCAAACCATCTGGCCTCGAAATCAACTTCACTATTTTCAAGGAATTTCTTGAGCTTTTCGCATTTAGGGCAATCAGGCAGAGAGTAAACCGTAAACTTCATTTTAACTGCAACATCCTACCCAGGTGCGCCTCCTCGATGGAGCACACTACATGTAGACGAGGATATCTACGCAAATCGTTCTATATTATTATGATCATTCAAGTTATAATACTCAAAGATGCTTTCGGTAGAATAATCACGATATCCTTGGATTAGATGGGATTGTCTCAAATGTAAGAAATCATAAGGATAGTCGATGCTCGATTCACTATATTTTATATATTCTACGTCATATTGGTTAATCGATAAGATAGAGAATTATTCGGTGCGCCGACATGACGATAATAATCTGCCTCGTGGGACAACACTACCGTCGAGCCTTCGACGGGATAAGGTACTGGAGCAAGGTGCACGGAATAACCAAGCTCTACCTGCTCCACAGCGACACGGAGGCAGAGGACAACCCCTTCGCCTACATGAGCAGGGCCAACGCCGAGGAGCTCAGGGAGAAGCTAGAGATCCTTGACCCCATAATGGTGGGCTTCAACCCCACTGATCAGAGGAGCGTCTTCCGCACCATATACGGCATCATGAGCCAGGCGAGGGACGCGGGCGAGGAGGCGCTCATAGACATCACCAGCACCACCAACACAGCGATGGGAATCGCGCTCACCATCGCACTAATGTTCCGGAACGCCCGCGTCTACAGCGTGCCAAGCGCCGACCCAGGCTGGTACGTCAACGGGAAGCCCGGGGAACCGTCCTTCGAGAAATGGTTCGATCGCGCGCGGGATCAGTCCAGCAGGGACCCCACGGAGATACAGCTCCCCGGCTACAGGCTGGAGCCGAGCAGCAAGCACGAGGAGAATGAGTGGGAGCGAGAGAAGAGGCTCCTGGTGTTGCTGAGGGAGCACGGCGGCGAGTCCGACAGCATCAGCGACATAATCAGGTGGTTCGGCTACAAGAAAGCCAACAGCACCCTCAGGAACAGGTTCAGCAGGATAGTGGCCCGGCTGGAGATGAAGGGCCTCGTGGACGCCGAGAAGGGCAGCAAGATGAAGGTGATAAGCCTCACCGAGTTCGGCGCCATATTCGCGGAGGCTCTCGCCGAGGGCGCAGTATAACTGGCCAAAGAGACCCTCCAAGTTTATTTTTTAGTACAAAAGAGAGCCACAGCTTCGAACGTTCTTTTCTTAACTCTTTAACTTGTGACGCGGCTCAGATGCCAACATAATATCGGTGGCTTGTGAAAGTCTTAGAGGTATTACTCTGCCATGGGTGTACCAGCTATCTTTTTATTGGAAGCCCTCAACAGATTGCTCAATAGCTGAGGTTACCACATGAAGGCACAGGTCACGTTGACCCCCGCCGAGGGGAAGAGGCTCATAGCCAAGGCGATATCCTGCATGGAGTCTGTTCAGAAGGCTTACCGGGAGGGCACCCTGATAATCGCCACGAGCACGACCACGGGTTACGTAGTCGAGGAGCTCACGGGCAAGGAGATCAACAAAGGGATGTTCACCGCGGGCGTCGTAACGAAGGAGGGCGCCAGCATCACCAAGGCTGACGGCAGGTACAAACACCACGTCTTCCATAAGGGCGAGCTGAAGGAGTGCACCACACCCGAGCTGGTGCCTTACCTCGCCAAGATGGGCCCAGAAGACGTGATGATCAAGGGCGCCAACGCCATCGACCCATTCGGCGCGGCTGGCATACTGGTTCACGGCTCCGGGGGAGGCACCATAGGGACGGCGTGGGGGCACCTGATCAGGAACGGCGCCCAGCTCATAATAGCGGCTGGGCTCGAGAAGCTGGTTCCCATCAGCCTAACGGAGGCGGCGCCCAAGATGGGTGTCAGGGTGATCGACAAGGCTATGGGCTGGAAGTGTGGCATGATGGTGGTGCAGGGCCAGATCATCACCGAGATGGAGGCGGCTAAACTTCTCTTCGGCCTAGAGGTCGAGGTTATTCCCGTCGCCAGCGGGGGCATAGACGGCGCCGAGGGCTGTAAGGTATTCCTCCTCGACGGCCCGAAGGAAAACGTGGAGCTGGCCTACGAGGTTCTCTCAGAGATCAAGGGCGAGCCCAAGCTCACCACCAGCGTCATGGATAGGCCCGAGGACGAGTAGGTCCTAGGCTCTCCACTCTATGTCTTCTGCTCCGTGGAAGCGGGCGAACTCCTCTATGTTTCTCGACAGCTCATCCTCGTAGTGCTCCGTGGGCTCGAAGCCGTCTTCTACCCAGTAGCCGCGTATGATCATCACGTTGTTCGCG
>CAYPNN010000048.1:0-8669 GCA_964412065.1 uncultured Candidatus Bathyarchaeia archaeon | reverse complement strand
CCGTCCTCTTGATGATGCCCTTGATGTCTTCTCCGGGCGCTACGCTGCCGATGCCTATCCTTCCCATGGCCTCGTCGCTCATGTTGGCGCAGTGAGCCTCCACGAGGGCGTGGACCTTGGGGTCGGACGACTCGCACGCGTAGACCATCTCGACCTCGGGCTCGGCCTCCAGCATCTCCAGGGCCTCCTCGAACGACGAGACGTCCGGGTCCCCCGGCGGCTTGCCGCCCTTGAGGGCGCTCTCTACCTTGGCCGGCATGTTCTTGGACTTCAGCGCCTTGGCGTCGACCAGCTGGGACTGGTCGCTGAGCACCTTGACCAGGTACTTGCCCGATCTGGTGTTCATGTCGAGGTCGTCGAAGACCTCGAAGGTCATGCCGTCGCTCACGAGGACCCTCACCGTATTCTCGGTGGAGCCGTCCTCGACCTGGAACTTGACGTTGTTCCCGGCGTCGCCGATCGCCTTCGCGGTCAGCTCGACGGCGTCGCCCTTCTCCCCGTCCTTGAGGGAGGCCTTCGCGTAGTCTCCGCCCTTGCCGACGACCCTCGTCGCGACTACCTCGAAGACCCCGTTCTGGAAGCACTGCTTTGCGTTGAGCGTCAATGTGAAGTCTGTGCCTGCTCCGAATGTGTCAGCGAACTCTCTCCAGCTGCCCAAGTGAACCGGAGTCAACTCGGGTCCCTTCTCGGCCGTCCCTATGATGGCTACGGTGCCTGAGGGGTAAGCTGGCGGTGGGATTATCTCCTTAACGACTTTTACCTCTACACCTGGTATTACTCTTACCAATGTAAACCCCTGAGACTTAGTCCTGTTATAGGTATTTTAAATTTTAGTGAAGTTACGAGACCATGAGCCTGAGTTAACAATAACATCGATTAATTTCATGTGATTTGGATGAGCCAAATTTTTCCAAGAAGAATCATCTTTTAAATACATTTAGCGAACTGAGACGGGCGGCGTCTTCCATGCATCATATGTTATTCTGTGCATTATCACAATATTTATATATTTGCGTGTATATGCACATAATAGAATCTGTGCCTATGCATAGAAAGGTGAGAGATATGGGATACAGAGGAAGAAGAGGAAGATACCCCGGAAACGGGCCCTTCAGGGATCTGCCCCCGTGGCAGAGGCCGGGCTGGGTCTACGGCTACGGCCGCGGATACGGCCTCGGCTACGGCAGAGCCTACGGGTACACGGGCGACCCCACCAAGTGCGTCAGGTTCCCCTGGCTACCAAGGTGGTGGTGGTCGAACCCCGACTACCAGGGCGCCGTGCCGGTTCCCCCGACCGACGCCTTAACGGCTCCAGTCCCCGATGAACGCGGCTTCCTTCAGGACCAGACTAAGTACCTGGAGCAGGAGCTGGCGGCCATCAGGAAGCGCCTAGAGGAGCTCGGCTCCGAGGAAACAGAGTAACCCTACCCCCTTTTTGTGATCGAGATGAAGATAGCGGTACCATCCAAGGGAGAGAAAGGGCTGAGAGACAGAGTAGCCGACACCTTCTCGCGGGCGCCCGCCTTCACCATCGTAACCATCCAAGACGACAAGATACGTGATGTCAAGGTAGTCAAGAACAAGGCGGCCGAGATGAGCCAAGGAGCAGGCCCAGTAGCCGCCAGGACGCTGAAAGAAAACCAGGTAGACGTGATAATATCCGGGGACATCGGGCCGGGTGCTAAGAACATACTGGAGACCATAGAGATCCGTGTAGAGAAGGCTGAGTCCGGGGCGAAGATCAAAGGTGTAGTGGAGAACTGGTTGAAGACACTCTAGACGCCCAGGTGCGTCTTGGTCTCGGCCCAGGCCTTCACTATCGCGGCGCTAGCGGGTGACTCGGGTCTGTACTCGACGACCGGCATCCCCTGAACCATCGCCTTGGTGACCTCCGGGTCGAAAGGCACACAGCCAACCATCGCTATATCGTTTTCTTCACAGTAGCCGATGATCTCGTCCGTGTTGTCGGTGTTCAGGTCGTACTTGTTGACGCACACCATGGGCTCCACCTCGAAGTGGCGGAGGAGCTCCAGGGCGCGTTTGAGGTCGTGGATCCCTGACAGCGTCGGCTCCACCACGATGAGGGAGGCCTCCACGTTGGAGAGGCTGGCTATCGCCGGGCAGCCTATGCCGGGTGGGCCGTCCACGAGCACCAGGTCGCAGCCGTTGTCCTCGGCGAGCCTCTGCGCGTTCCGGCGGACCAGGGTGACCAGTTTCCCGCTGTTCTCCATGCCTGGGGTGAGGCGGGCGTGGCTCATGGGGCCGTAACGGGTCTCGCTGATGTAGGCGTGGCCGCAGACCCTGTCGACGAAGTCTATAGCCTCGGCGGGGCAGTTCACGACGCAGACCTTGCAGCCCTCGCAGTGTATGGGGTCTACGCGGTAATCCTCTATGGCGTCGAACCTGCACAGCTCCACGCATAGGCCGCACCTCGTGCACCTGTCCGGGTCTATCACCGCCTGCTTCAGGCCCTTGAACTCGATGGTTTCTTTCACCTCCGGTTTCAGGAGTAGGTGGAGGTTGCTCGCGTCCACGTCGCAGTCGGCGAAGACCGCGTTCTCCGAGAGGGCGGCGAAGCCGGCGGCGATTGTGGTCTTCCCTGTGCCGCCCTTCCCGCTCAGTATCGTCATCTGTTTCACTTGGCTAGCCCCTCCACAGTCTCCAGGAGCACCTGGAACCTTGCCCTCCACTCCGTCATCTCTTCGGTGAAGGGCACGCCCCGGGAGTACAGCTCCGCTATCCTCCTGTCGAAGGGTATCTCCATGAGCACGGGTATGCCCTGCTGCTCGCAGAACTCGTATACCCCCCTGTCTCCTATTCCGGCGAAGTTCACGACCACGCCCATGGGGACACCGAGCTGCTTGACCACCTCCGTCGCCACCTCGAGGTCGTGGAGCCCGAAGGGGGTGGGCTCCGTCATCAGGAGGCAGAAGTCGCTGCCGTGCACGGCCTCCGCGACGGGGCATGCCGACCCCGGGGGGGCGTCGAGTATGACGAGCCCCTCCTCCCCGGCCTGCTCCTTCACCTTCGAGATTATTGGGACGGCGAGGGGTTCTCCTATGTTGAGTTCTCCGTAGACCAGCTCGACTCCGCTGGCCTCACCCTTGAATATCTTTCCGATCATCCTGGGAACCTCCTCGATGGCCTCCTCCGGGCAGACCAGCCTGCATCCTCCGCAGCTGTGGCAAAGCTCGGGGAAGACCATGGCGGTTTCACCGGCTACGAAGAGCGCGTTGTACTGGCAGAACTCGGCGCACCTCCTGCAGTAGGTGCATCTCTCCTCTATGATCCGGGGCACGAGGAGCTCCACCGGTTGGGACTCGGTGGCCTCCGGCTTCAGGAATATGTGTACGTTGGGCTCCTCGACGTCGCAGTCGAGCACCTGATCCGCGCCCACTGAGAGTGCGAGGTTCACCGCCACGCTCGTCTTGCCGGTGCCTCCCTTGCCGCTCGCAACCACTACCTTCATGCTGATCCTAGTGCTCGTGTTCGTGGGCGTAGAGGCAGCCCTCCGTGAGCTCCGCGAGGCGGCCCTCTACGAAGTCCTCTATGCTCTTCGTCACCTCCGGGCTGCGGGCCTGGAGGACGGCTACGGTGCTGCTCTGGAACATCTGGATGGCTCTCTGGCCCATGCCGGTCGATATGACGACGTCGGCCCCCATGGCCATCATCCTCTCGGGCGGGAGCCCATTGCCGCCGAAGTGGCTGCTGTCGTTGGGCGTCACGCCGCTGTCCACCACCTCCCCTTCTTCCATCTGGAACCACGCGAAGTACGGGGCCCTGCCGAAGTGCGCCGAGAGGCTCTCGGCCTCCCTATCCGCTACGGGTATGACTATCTTAACCATCTCTCATCACCTGACCTGCTGGTTTTATCCTCTTCTCCTCCCTCTCCCCTGGCCCATGCCACGTCCTCCGAATTGGCCGAAGTGGCCTCCCACGGTGGGGCTCGCGGCCATCCTGAGGGCGCCCGACTTGAACTGGTTCACCGCCGCCTCCACAGTGCCCGCCGCGCCCGTGTATACGCTTATACCCGCCTGGCTGAGCGCCATGTGGGCGTTGGGGCCGACGTGGCCCGTGAGGACGGCTTCCACCCCAAGCTGGGCCACGGCCTGGGCTGCGCCTATCCCGGCGCCGTGGGCCGCCCCTATGCTGGAGTTGGGTACAGCCTGATGCTTCATCGTCTCCGTGTCCACCATGAGGAAGACGCTGCAGCGCCCGAACCTGGGGTCCACGGCGCTGTCGAGGCTTCCTCCGGTGGAAGATACCGCTACCTTCATCCACTCTTCACCTTTTCCACGATCTTCTCGACTAAACCCATGAAAGACTTGGCTGCCGGAGAGTCTGGGCGTCTGAGTATGAACGGGGTCCCCTGGTCGCTGTCCATGGATATCCTGGGGTCGATGGGTATGCTTCCGAGGAGCTCCACACCCATCTCCTCCGCGACCCTGGCTCCGCCCCCCTCGCTGAACACGTTGATGGTCTCGCCGCAGTGGGGGCACACAAGCCCAGCCATGTTCTCTATCATCCCGAAGACCGGGACCCCCATCTTGCGTGCGAAGGTCACGGCCTTCTTCACTACGGCCTGGCTCACCTCGCTGGGTATGGTGACTATGATGACCCCGTCCATCTCCGGGAGAAGCTGCAGTATGCTGAGGCTCTCGTCGCCGGTCCCCGGCGGGAGGTCGACGAGGAGGTAGTCGAGGGGGCCCCACGCCACCTCGCCCAGGAACTGGCGTATGGCGCCCATCTTCAGGGGCCCCCGCCAGATGACGGGGGAGTCGTCTGTGGGCAACAGGAAGTCCATCGAGACCACGCCGACGCCTTTGGGCCCCTTGACAGGCGCTATGCCCGCGGGGCCCGTGTCGAGCCTCTCCCCCTTCAGCCCCATCATCTTGGGGACGCAGGGGCCGGTGAGGTCCGCGTCGAGTATGGCGACCCTCCTCTCCTGGCTGTTCACGGCAAGCGCCGTGGCCAGGTTCACCGTCACCAGGCTCTTCCCGACGCCGCCCTTGCCGCTGATCACCGCTATCTTGTGCTTGACCCTGCGCATGCGCTCCTTGATCAATTCCATCTGCCGGTCCTTCTGCTCCCACGGGTTGGGGACGTCTTCTCGGTCTGCCAAGTCGAACAACTCTATTTAGTCTAGGTTAAATCGTTTATTCTCTCTGTTCATGACTGATAAACTTACCCTTGCACGGCCTCCGATAGTCGTTGAGCAGGGTAGGGGACAGGTATCCCTCGACCCATTCCGCGAACGCGGCCGACATTCTACGCATAGCCCGAGTGAACAAGTTTGTGGTTGATAACCTTTTCTTCTCCCTTACAATCAATCATAACATTTTAGACGGATGGTTGCACCATTTTGACGGAGAACCGTTGCACCTCAGGGACCAGTTGATGAGGCTCACCGGAAGCCTGCTCCAAAGCCCGGACCAGAACGCGAACGCAGCGGTAGCCATACTCATCAGACCCATTGACGACGACATAGAGGTGTTCATCGTCAAGAGAGCCGAGGTGGACGGGGACCCTTGGAGCGGCGACATGGCCTTCCCTGGTGGCAAGAAGGCGGCGCAGGACAATGGAGTGGTGGACACCGCCGTCAGGGAGGTGATGGAGGAGACGGGCATCGACCTGAAACCGCTGAAGCCCCTCGGGTACATGGAGCCTCTCACCTCCTGGGTAAGGCAGACCTTCTCTGTGCAGCCCATAATCTACCTCTTCGAGGGCGACCCACCAATCAGACTAAACTACGAGCTGACGAAGTACATGTGGACACCCATTAAAGAACTTAGAAAATTGAAGTCCCAGGCCGTCGTCAAGGGCTTCGACTCACCGATATACAGGATAGGGGACGATGTCGTCTGGGGGCTAACCTGCAGGATGCTCGATCGGCTGATAGAGATATTTGGCGACGACTAGAGGAGCCTCTTCAAGGCCTCAGCCACCTGACACGGCAGCTCCCCCACAGCGACGCCGGCATCCCTCAGCGCGTTCATCTTGCTCTCAGCCGTCCCCGAGCTTCCCTGTATGATGGCGCCTGCGTGGCCCATCCTTTTACCTGGCACGGCGGCCCTGCCTGCGATGTACGCGGCCACAGGCTTGGTGAAGCCGCCGTCCCCGATGAAGGAGGCGGCGCGCTCCTCAGCGTCACCGCCGATCTCCCCTATCAGTGCGACGGCCTCGGTCTCGGGGTCCTCCATGAACCAGCGGAGCACATCCACGAAGTCGAGCCCCACGACTGGATCCCCGCCCAGACCCACGCAGGTGCTCTGCCCGAGGCCCACGCGGGTGATCTGGGCGGCGACCTCGTAGAACAGGGTGCCGCTGCGGCTGATGACCCCTACCTCGCCCTTCCGGAAGACCTGGGCCGGCATTATACCCATCTTACATTCCCCAGTCTTGATGAGTCCAGGCGTGTTGGGCCCCACGATGGTGGTGCCTTTCAGCCTGGCCATGGCCATGAGCTCGATGCTGTCCCTTACGGGGATGCCCTCGGTGATGACCACCACGGGGTCGAGGCCCGCCTCCACGCTCTCGAGCGCCGGATCCAGCGCGTTGGGCGCTGGCACGAATATGATGCTGGCGTCGACGCCGTGGCTCTCCTTCGCCTCCACCACGGTGTCGTAGACGGGCAGCCCCTCGATGGTCTGGCCGCCGCGGCCGGGCACGGTTCCCGCCACGACCTTGGTGCCGTACTCCCTCATGAGGTGCGTGTGGAAGGCTCCCTGGCTGCCCGTTATACCCTGGACCAGGACCCTGGTGTCCTTGTCTATGAACCGCGTCACCTAGCTCGCCTCCGCCAGCCTCACCGCCAGCTCCGCCGCCTCCTCCATGGAGCCCAGGGTCTCGATCCCCGCCTCCTTCAGTATCCTCCTGCCCTCCTCCTCTTTTGTGCCCATCATGCGGACCACCACCGGCTTGTCGACGGCTACCTCTCTCCTCGCCGCCACGACGCCCTCGGCTATGTGGTCACACCGGGTTATTCCGCCCAGGACGTTCACGAACAGCGCCTTGGTCCTCTCGTCCCTGAGCACGAACTTGGCGGCCTCGTCTATCCGCTCAGGGGTGGCTCCTCCACCCAGGTCCAGGAAGTTGGCGGCTCTCCCGCCGTGGAGCATCACGGTGTCAAGCGTAGCCATGGTGAGGCCGGCGCCGTTCCCGATGACGCCGATGTCGCCGTCGAGCTCCACGTAGGTCAGTCCCAGGGATCTGGCCTCCATCTCCCTCTCCGTGAGCTCCCCTTGGTAGCTCTCCAGGAGCCTCTCTTCAAGCTCCCTGTGCCTGAACAGGGCGTTGTTGTCGACGTTGAGCCTAGCGTCCGCCGCCGTGAAGCCGTCCTCCACCTCCGCCAACGGGTTTAACTCGGTGAGTTCGGCGTCCATCTCCAACGCCAGCTCGTAGAGGCTCCCGACTATCGCCGCGAACTGGTGCATCTTCCTGCCTCCGTACCCGACCCTCTTCGCGACGAGGTTGGCGTGGTAGCTCCTCAGCCCACGCACAGGGTCAACCAGGTGCCGCACGATCCTGTCCGGGGTCTTTGCGGCGACCTCCTCTATATCCATGCCTCCCTCACCTGAAGCCAGCACCACGTACGCCTTGTTGCGGCGGTCCACCGTGACCCCCAAGTAGATCTCGTTGACTATGCTCAGCTTCTCCTCGACGTAGAGCCTCTCTACAGTGAGGCCCTTTATCTTCATCCCCAGCAGCGCCTCAGCCGCCTCCGCGGCTTCATCCGGCGTGTCCGCGAACCTGACTCCCCCGGCCTTGCCTCTGCCGCCGACCGGGAGCTGCGCCTTGATAACGACGGGCTTGCCGAGGCCCGCGGCGTAGTCGCGGGCTTCCCTTGGAGTGGTGACCATCCTGCCTCGTGGGGTCGGTATCCCGTGTCTCCTGAAGTATTCCTTCGCCTCGTACTCTAGTAGCTTCAATCATGTGCGCCTCTATTTGTTCAACCAATGTACACGATGCTGGTAAATATTCGTTCTGGGAGAAACAAGCAACCCACTTCGTTCAGGGAGAATAGTAATATCAATGCATCACTTGAAATGAATTGATTTGATGTTCGAGACAAAGGAGATCGCCGTCATCGTGGTGTTCAGCGCCCTCGGAGCCGTCATGAGCGTGCCCGTGGGCTACCTTGGCAACTACCTGAAAACCTTCCCGGCCATCCCGCTTGGAACCGGCCAGATACTCGCAGGCGTCCACGTCTTCCCCCTTGCTCTAACCATTATGCTGGTCAGGAGGAGAGGCGCCGCGGCCGCCACGGGGGCCGTGAAGGGGCTGGTCGAGGCGGTTCTCTTCAGCTTCCACGGCTTCTCCGTGATCATGATGAGCGGCGTCCAGGGGCTGGTCCTCGACGCAGCCGCCATGTTCTTCGGATACGACTCTAGGATCGGGCTGTGCGTCGGCTGCGGTCTATCAGCCGCCAGCAACGTCGCTTACCTCCAGTTCTTCCTGATGCTGGGGTTCCCATGGGAGGTCTTCACGTTGATGTACGCCCTAGCATTCGTCTCGGGGGCGGTGTTCGGTGGCTACCTGGGGGACACCTTCTACCAGATGGTCAATAAAAGGATAGACCTCTAAGAAAGTAAACATAGATTGACACGAGTCCCCTTTTTTTCTTATATCGCCGTGAAGCAGTTCAATAGACAATGTCCATGGATAATGCG
>CAYPNN010000047.1:0-8680 GCA_964412065.1 uncultured Candidatus Bathyarchaeia archaeon | reverse complement strand
GACGTGACCCACGCAGTAGCCCCCGGCGTCAAGGCAAACCAGGTGGGGGGCATAGAGCTTGGGAAGGGCCCAGTGGTATCGCTGGGCGCCAACTTCACCCGCGCCTTATGGGAGACGATGGAGAGGGAGGCCGAGAAGCATGGTATCCCGCACCAGAGGACCGGCGTCCCGGCCCGCAGCGGCACAGACGCGTGGGCCATACAGGTCGAGCGCGGCGGAACCATCTGCGGCCTCATCAGCATGCCCAACAGGTCCATGCACAGCCCCAACGAGGTCATAAGCCTCACAGACCTGAAGAACCTGGGGAAGCTGATGGCCGTGACCGTCAAGGCCCTGGACGGATGCGACCTGCAGCACACAGTCGAGGTCTTCCGCAGGTAACCCTTCCCTATCCCATGAGCTGCCTGAGCCGCCAGAAGTAGCCTATGAAGAACAGCGCCGTGTAGAACCCGAACCCGGCTAGGAAACCGACCATGAAGTACTTGTGGTGTAGCTCCAGCTTCATGGTTTCAGGCAGAAGCAAACGTATATAGAGGCTTTATGGGGCGGTGATCAGGAACTAGCTGAAGCCCTGCACCAGGTACACCCTGTTCTCGTCAGACGCCACGCCTACGCTAACTCGGCTATAGTCCTTGTTCAGCACGTTGTCCCGGTGGCCCCACTCGTACTCGGCGTCGTCGTACACCAACTGGTACATCATGAGCTGCAGCGCGTCCTCCACCCCGAACTCATCCTTCAAGGTATAGTACTTGATGTTCTCGCCCATGGTGCCCGGGAGCTCGGGGTTGTGCTTGAACTCCCCCGTCTCCAGCATGGACTCGGCGTACCTCTGGGCTATGTGGTCCCCGCAGAACGTAAGGTTACGGTATGGGCACCTGAGGGGCGTCTCCTGCTCCTTTCCGCAGTGGTAGCAAAGACCCATTATATCCACCTAAAAATCCGAATCCGTTTAAAGCTTTACCAAAGACTCATCCAGATTGGTGATACATGCGAGAAAGGATAGATCATGTATGATAAAAGACGCAGTTTCATTAGTTGAGTTTATTTTATACTGTTGCGTTTATTGGGTAAGGCTGGCTACCCGTTTTGAAGGCATCTAGAATACTGGGCATAGGCATCATGATCATACAGCTTGTGAGCGTAGTCGGGTTCACAGCCGGGTTCCACACCATATTCGAGGTATACAACACCGCCATCCCCGGGGGAGCAGGCGGAGGCACCGAGATCGAGATGACGGACCCCGTGGTAGTACCCTACAGCGTCTCTCCCAGGAACCGTGGCTACCTTGAGGCGGAACTGACGGTGACCCTCAGCCTCGTCGCGGAGGGGGAAGAGGTGATAGCCACAGAATCCATGGAAGTGACGATACCGCCGGGGGGGCAGGCTTCCCTGGACCTCGAGTTGACGATTCCGCTCAGCACCGTGCAGATGTATCTGGGTGAGGACTCGAACGCGGAGTGGGTGTTGGAGCTGGGGATCACCACCCTCTACGACCTCGTAAGTTTCTCAAACATCATAACCATGTCGGTAGGAGCCCAGTGATGTCGACCAGGAATATCAGGCCCTTCGTCTCCGCGATGATCACACTCATACTCTTCGTGGTCGTCCCCTACATCCTACCCGAGTACATCCCCCCTGACACCAACCGGCTCATCGTGGAATCAGGGATCGACCTAGACTGGTTCCTGAACCAGATCATGGTGGTGGGCGCCGTCACGGCAGCCATAACGCTGGTGAAGGGGGTCGCGGGCAAGACCAGCCCCGTCTGGCTGCTAGCCTCGCTCGCCCAGAACGTGTCGAGCCTCGTCTTCACCCTGATACTGCTCGGAGCAGGCGACATAATGAGCCTCGGCGTCGTAGAGTTAAACATGTACGTGGAGAACGCCACGAACTACATCACGATGAACATGCGCGTCCTCGTCTACTTGAGCATAGAGGTCGTCGCCCTCAGCATGATCCGATCCTACCTAGTGTGGAGAGAGGCCCGGATAGAGGCCGCGCCCCCGGGAAGAATCCCGGCGTAGCGTCTCAAACATTTTTACGGGATCGATACACACGGATAGGCATGACCATCAGGGTCGTCGTGAGCGGAGTCCCCCGTGGATACCAGTTTCCTAGGCCCGACGGGAACTGGCTTCAGGAGAGACACCGGAGAAGGATACTGGAGACGAGCCCAGACGTCGAGCTCATCGAGGCACCCGCAGACATGGTGAAGGGCGACGAGGAAGCCGAGGTGGTGCTCGCCGAGGGAGGCAACAGAACCCACTACCCCGGCGAGCTCGACTGGGAGGACTACCAACGCTTTTTCATGCCTAGCCTCAGGTGGGTGCAGCTCTGCAGCACGGGGTTCAGCGACAACATGACACCTGAGATAATCGACGGCAGGGTAACGCTCACCAACGTACCTGGCCTCCACACTGTGCCCATAGCGGAGAGCGTCGTAGCCGCCATGCTGGACCACGCCAAGAACCTGAAGCAGAGACGCGTAGACCAGGAAGCCCATCTGTGGACCAGCTGAGGAACGACGAGCTCTACGGACGCACCGTCCTCATCATCGGCCTCGGTAACATCGGCAGGCGGGTGGCCAGCCTCTGTAAGGCATTCGACATGACGGTGATAGGCACTAAGCGTAGAGTAGAGCCTGTGCCCGATGTAGACAGGGTATTCCCCACGGAAAAGCTCTGCGACAACCTGCCTGAGGCAGACTACGTCGTGGTTGCCGCGCCCCTCACCCCGGAGACCGAGCACATGCTCGGGGAGGCCGAGTTCAAGGCCATGAAGCCCTCGGCATTCTTCATCAACGTGGGCAGGGGCAGGATAGCCCACGAGCCCAGCCTACTGAGGATGCTGCAGGAGGGCTGGGTGGCCGGCGCCTACCTGGACGTCTTCGAGGCGGAGCCGCTGCCCAAGGATCACCCCCTCTGGGACATGGAGAACGTGTTCATCGTGCCCCACGACAGCCACAGCAGCCCCTACATCGGTGACCGTGTCGTGGATATCTTCTGCGAAAACCTACGCCGCTACGTGAACGGTGTGCCCCTCCTCCACGTCTGTGACCCCCAGCGGGGATACTAGCATTTTTTAGCCACCCGCCTAAATATATTGAATCTTAAAGAGGCTCCGGGTTTGACTGTGCACGCCATAGTACACGGTGACGATGTCGACGGCCTGACCTGCGGCGCATTCCTGCGGCGCCTCATGGGCTGCGACGTATACATGGCCAACTACGACAACCTGGAGCACGCCCTCAACAGGGTGACGCCGCCTGTGAAGACCCTGTACATCTGCGACCTCAACGTCAGGGAAGCCCTCGTGCCCGAGCTCATGAGGATCAGGGAGTTCGCCGACGTCAACATAATTGACCACCACCAGATGAGCGACGAGCTGGTGGCGAGGCTCCGTGAAGCCGGCATCGGCGTGGTCCTAGACACGAGGGACTGCGCCGGCGTCCTGGTCTACGACATTTTCAGGGAGGAGCTGGGCCAGGAGGCGGCGAGGATCGCGGCCTACGCCGCCATCTCAGACATGTTCGAGGACGGGCCCCTTAGCAGCCAGATACTGGCGAAGGTAGACCGTAAGTTCGCGCAGCACGAGGCACAGATACTGACCCACGCCCTCAGCATGAACCAGACGATAGACTTCAAGAGGGTGGTCCTCGACGAGCTCAGCCGTTACGGCTACCCCCACAGGATACCCGGAGCCGTTGAACTGGCCGTAAAGTGCCTGGAGGAGATGACGGGGATGAAGGAGAAGATATCCTCCAACGCCGTGCCTGTTGGCCGGATGGCTTACATGGAGGCTGTGAACGAGTACAGCACCGGGGGCACCGCCAACCTCATAATCGACACCCTGGGCGTGGACGTGGGCGTCAGCTACAAGGAGAACGGCGAGTACGTCAATGTGAGCCTCCGAGGCGAGCTTGGGCTACCCGAGCACCTGGGCGACATATCCAGGGACCTCGGCGAGAAACACGGAGGCTTCGGCGGAGGCCACCAGAGGGCCAGCGGCGTCAAGATCCCCAAGGAGCACCTGGAGGCGTTCCTCGCGGACCTCGCCGAGATCTTCAGCTAGACCCCACACGCCGCCGCCACTCCACCCTTCTCCGCAGATTCTCCACCTTATCCTCTAGGCTCTCCAGCCTGCCGGGGTCGAAGGGCACCCAACGCAGCCCCTCGGCGTCGACGCCGTAAAGCTCCCTGGCTCTGCATATGGTCAACCTGCACTCCCTCTCTCCCCCGAATCCTCGGAGCAGGTGAGGCAGTCCATGGCGCGGGCGAGCCTGACGAGCCTAACCCTGTTGAAGGGGTCGTCTAGGCCGTAGTACTCTGCCGACGCGTAGCGGATTTCCTTCTCCTTCCCGGTGTCGCTGTAGAGGGTGTACCGCTCGCCATCAATCTCCTTCACCAGGGGGTAGAATACGCGCTGATGGACGCGGAGGTTGATCCTCTGCCCCTCGTAGACGACTGGCAGCCCCCTCTTCAAGGCACCTACTCCCTCCGGATGCGCCTCCGGGCGGCGTGGACCGCCTCCACGAGCCTAGTGTACGCCTTCATCGGGTCGTCGCTCGCCACTATGTAGCTTCCCGCGGCCACCATGTCGGCGCCCATCTCCACGGCTAGGGCGGCGGTCATCGGGTTCATGCCGCCGTCAACCTCGATGACTAGCTCCCCATCCATGGCCCTGAGAGCCTCGACCTTCTCGAGGCATCGTGGGAGGAATCGGGAGCCGTACCTCCCCGGCTGCACAGTCATTACTAGGACACCGTCAAGACTCGTGAGGTAGGGTGTCACGGCGTCCACAGGCGTGTCCGGGTTGACGGCCAGAAACGTCCCCATCCCATGGTCCTCCGTCACGCTGATTGCCTCCGGGATATCCTTCACCGCCTCGACGTGGATTATCGCCGTCTCGATGTCCCTTACGAGCCTGCCCATGTGCCTCACAGGGTCCTCTACCATGAGGTGGGCCTGGTACCTTGGGCCCGTGGGCAGCGTGCAGTCGAAGTCGAGCGACCTGCCGGGCACGAACACGCCGTCCATCATGTCCAGCATCACGTGGCCCGCGAACCCAATGACCCTGTCGAGCCTCTCGTCTAGCTGCGCCTGGTCCCAGGCTATTATCGCTGGCAGTACCTCTATAGCTGCCCCTCCCCTCGCCTCCCAGTAATGGCGGCACCAAGGTTTTTGATTTTTTTCTTCCCTAAACACCTCACTTTGTCTATGTGAAGATTATAACGTCCCATATAGTTGTGACAATGTTTTGGTTAGTTAAAATCTTGAACACCATCCGCAGGTTAAACAGACACAATAAGATCGTAACCGTCTTAATCAAAAAGCACCCACAATGAGACACATATAATAGCCGCCTCTTCTGGCAGAGACATTTTATATGCAAAAGGAATACCTATATTTAAACATCAAAACCATGGTGACATAGAGTTTAGATCGGGCTCAGGGGCTCGGTGGAGGGGGGAGAGTTGGAGAAGAGGAAGCCCATAAAGATACTTCATGTTGACGACGAGGGCTCCCACTTGGAGTTCACGAAGATCTTCCTCGAGGAGCTTGACGAGGGGGTCGTCGTGGACTCGGCCACCAACCCCAAGGAGGCCCTCGAGCTCCAGGAGAAGAACAGCTACGACTGCATAGTCAGCGACTACAAGATGCTCTCCATGGACGGCATCGAGCTGGCCCAGAGGGTCAGGGAGAGAAGCAACGTGCCCTTCATACTCTACACCGGGCAGGGCAGCGAGGAGGTTGCGGAGCACGCCTTCGAGGCAGGGATAGACGACTACATAAGGAAGGAGCCGGAGCCCAGCCACTACCAGGTCCTAGCCAAGCGGGTCCGCCAGAACGTGGACAAGTACAGGGCCGAGCAGCTCTACAGGAAGGTGGTGAACGAGAGCCGGGACGGCATAATCATCCTCACCGACATGGAGATCGCTTTCATGAACCAGGCCGCCGCGGAACTCTTCGGCTGCAAGACTGCAGACGGGTTCATCGGCAGAAGCGCGTTGGAGTACTTTGTGGAGCCCGAGCGGAGGCTCAGACAGTGCATCAGCAGTGCACCCGAGGAAGACAAGGACTCTCACCTCTTCGAGGCCATGTACCGGACGGCGAGCGGTTCCATACGTGTCGCCGAGGTCTCGTCCTCGACCATCAACTACCTGGGCCAGGAGGCGCACCTATGCTTCTTCAGGGACATAACCCACAGGAAACGGATGGAGGAGCGGCTCGCCGCGCTGCATCGGCAGGCTTCGAAGCTGGCTCAGCAGAGGACCCCGGAGGCTGTCGCCGAGACAACCCTGGACATCATGCAGACGGTTTTCGAGTACCAGCTCGTCTCTTTCCAGGTGGTCGAGGACGGGTATCTAAAGACGGTGAGCCTAAGGGGGGCACCCCCGCTGAAGCTGTCCCTGCCCCTCGACGGTAAAGGCATCACGGTGAAGGCCGCGAGGGAGAGGCACAGCATATTGGTGAACGACCTCAGGGGCTGCGAGGACTACTTCAGGGGCTCGATGGAGTCCATGAGCGAGCTCGCCGTCCCCGTGGTGCTCGACGGCGGGACCGTGGCCGTGCTCAACGTCGAGAGCATGGAGCTCGACGACTTCACGGAAGACGACAGGAAGCTCCTAGAGACCCTCACGTACCACGTAGCCTTCGCCTTGAACAGGGAGAGAGACAGCAACGGCGTGGGCGAGGCCTTGAGGGCTTTGAGGCTGGACTACGCGCTGGGCCGCCTGGAGGACGCCGAGAAGGTGAGCAGCCTCGTGCGGGGTCGGCTTAGGGACAGCCTGCGCTCCATAAAGAACGCGTCGGGCATTCTGATGGATCAGCCCGAGATGCTGCCGGACCTGGTATACTCGATAGACAGGGAGGCCGACCAAGCTTCCGAGGTGGCCGAGATCATCAAGGAGACCCTGGAGGCCTCTGGAAGGGGTGAGGACTACGTGGAGATCAACCAGATCGTTAAGACGGTGATGGAGTCCATGTACATCCCCCGAGGCGTCGAGACCAGGGTGTCCTACCAGGGCGGGCTTCTAGTCTCCGAGGTTAGGCGTGACAAGATGACGAGGATCTTCGAGAACCTCGTGAGGAACGCCGTGGAGGCCATGCCGGACGGGGGGGCGCTGGAGGTCAAGATATCCCGGATGGGGGGAAACGCCAGGATCGAGGTCAGCGACGAGGGCGTGGGTATCCCGCCGGAGGCCATGGACAGGCTGTTCGAGCCCTTCAACTCGACCAAGCAGGGACACGCAGGCCTAGGCCTAGCCTTCTGCAAGCGGACCCTGGAGCCCATGGGCGGCTCCATAGAGGCTGTCGTTGACGAGAAGGGGACTACGATGGTGGTTACTGTCCCCCTGAGAAACCTTTAGAAAAATATTGGGAAAAATGGCTGTCTACTTTACGGCCTTCTTGCTCTTTATCTTGATGACCTTGGGCTTGTCCTGGCTGATGGTCACCGTGCTGTCCTTCTGGAGCAGGAACGGGCTGTCTACGCTTGCCAGCACGACGGTTGTCTTTATCATGCCCTCTAGTTCGGGGTTTACCTTGCTTCCCCAGATGACGCGGGCGTCCTTGCTGACCTTCTCCAAGACCATCTCGCCGGCTCGGTTTATGTCCTCCAGGGTCATATCCTCGCCGCCCTCTATGTGAACGAGGGCCCCTGTGGCCTTGCTGACGTCCTCTACGTCAAGGAGCTGGTTGTCAAGCGCCTTGTTCACGGAGTCCTCTACCTTGGTGCCTCCGTGTCCCTCCCCGAAGCCCACGGCGCAGATGCCTGCGCCCATCATGATAGCCTTGATGTCCGCGAAGTCCAGGTTCATTATCCCGGGAACGTTGAGAGTCTCTGTTATGTTGTTGATGAAGTCCGTCACCCTCTGGTTGGCCACCGCGAAAGCCTCCCTGATGGGCAGCTTCCCTGCAACCTTCCTTAGCCTGTTGTTGTCTATGACCACCACGCTGTCACAGACGTCCAGGAGCTTCTGAAGCCCCTCCTTAGCCTTCCCGAGCCTCGTCCCCTCCACCTTGAATGGGATCGTCACGACCCCTATGGTCAGGGCGCCCGTCTCTCTGGCGATCCTGGCAACCACGGGAGACGCGCCTGTACCGGTTCCTCCGCCCAGAGCCGCCGCGATGAAGACAAGGTTAGCGTCGCCGATAGCGTTCTCGATCTCTATAGCGCTCTCCTCCGCGGCCCTAACTCCCTGCTCGGGGTATCCGCCGCAGCCGAGGCCGCCTGTGAGAGTGTAGCCCAGCAGGACACGTTCATCTGCCTGTGCGGTTGTGAGGTGCTGTGCGTCGCTGTTGAGCGCCACGGTCCTGGCGCCCACCATTTTCTTGTCCATCCACGTGACTATGTTGCAGCCGCCGCCACCTATGCCGAGTATAGCGATCTTCGGTGTGGCGTCGCGGGCGATCTCCTCGATGCTCTTATCGGGGACTCCTTGAGGTACCACTTCTAGTTCAACGGTCAAGAACTTTCACCTTGTTTACCATTCCATCTTAGAGATCTGTATATAGCGGTGTGTAGGTGAAAGAAGTCACACACAGCTAAGAGAGAAGCCGCCTGACCAGCTCCTCGTACTCGGGGTCGAGCTCCATCGCCCGCCTGTAATAGGCCAGGGCACGGTCCCTCATCCCGTGTTTGGCGAGGTGCACCCCGTAGCTGAAGTGGGCCCTGGCGT
>CAYPNN010000046.1:0-8772 GCA_964412065.1 uncultured Candidatus Bathyarchaeia archaeon | reverse complement strand
ACCGTGCGGAACGAGCTGAACCAAGGCGGCCAGACCACCCTCTTCAGTAAGCGGCTGACTATCAAAAAGGTCCATGGAATCCTGTCCAAGGTCGCGGCCGCGTCGGGCCCGGGGTCCAGAAGACTAAAGGAGCAGCTTATAGAGGGGCTGCTCATGTCCACCGACGGCGGCGAGACGGACATCCTGGTGCGGATCATCTTCGGCGAGATGAGGATAGGGGCCAGCGAGGGCGTGATGCTTGAGGCCATAGCGGAGGCGGGCGACGCCCCTCTGGCCGTGGTCCGCCGCGCCCTAATGATGACCGGAGACCTGGGCAAAGTCGCCGAGGTGGCCCTGTCACAGGGAGAGGAGGGGCTAACCATGATCAAAGCCAGCCTGTTCGTGCCGCTGAAGCCCATGCTCGCCAACATGGCGGAGGACGCCGCTGAGGCCATCGAGGTGCACGGCGGGGAGACGGCGTTCGAGCACAAGTACGACGGCGCCCGGATCCAGATACATCGAAGAGGCGGGGAGACACGGGTCTTCAGCCGCAGGCTCTCGGACGTAACTGACAGCGTCCCGGAGGTGGTGGAGCTGGTCGAGCAGAGGATCTGTGGAGGCGACGTCATCTTGGATGGCGAGGTGGTCGCCGTCGGGGCGAACGACAGGCCTCTGCCCTTCCAGGACCTCATGCGCCGCTTCACCCGGGTCAAGAACGTGGACGAGATGGTGGAGCTGGTGCCGCTGAGGCTGCATCTCTTCGACGTGCTCTACCTGGACGGGGGGCTGCTCATCGACGAGCCGTATCGGCGGCGCTGGGAGGCTCTGGGGTCCATCGCCCCCAAGGAGCTTCTGGCGAAGAGGATGGTCACGTCGAGCCCCGATGAGGCGGGGCGGTTCCTCGAGGAGGCGCTCACCATGGGGCACGAGGGGCTGATGGCTAAGCGGCTGGACAGCCCGTACACGCCGGGCTCCAGGGGTAAGGCGTGGTTCAAGATCAAGGAAGCCGAGACGCTGGACGTGGTGGTCGCCGCCGCCGACTGGGGCTCGGGCAGGAGGAGGGGCTGGCTGAGCAACTACCACCTAGCGGTGTGGGACGGTGACGAGCCTATGGTGATTGGGAAGACTTTCAAGGGCCTCACCGACGAGCAGTTCAAGTGGATGACGGAGAGGCTCCAGAGCCTCAAGGCATCCGAGTCCAGCTACACGGTGCACGTCCGCCCCGAGCTCGTCGTCGAGGTTGCCTTCAACGAGATCCAGAGGAGCCCCCGCTACGAGTCAGGGTACGCCCTCAGGTTCGCCCGCGTCAAGCGGATAAGGGAGGACAAGGGGCCAGAAGAGGCCGACACGCTGCAGAGGGTGGAGGAGCTCTACGAGAAGCAGTTCAGGTACAAGGACAGGATGGAGCTCTAGCGGCGCAGGGCCTCGGAGAGCCAGCTGAAGAGCCTGGACAATATGTTCTCCCCGGAGCCTATCCTTATCCCTCTGCGGTCGTCGAAACCCGTCTTGTTGAGCTCGCCGTTCACCATCTGGTACCTCAGGAGCAGCCACATCATCCACAGGAGCGCCCCGAGGAGGAGCCACCAGCCGAAGCTGGTGACGTAGAGGACTGTGTTGAAGGGCAGCGGTATCCCGCCGGGGACGCTCAGCGCCGCCGACGAGGTCAACACGGAGGCGATGAGGACGTAGTACGTTACGTGGATCTTGCTCTCGAGCTCCCTCCGCCTCTCGAGCACCTCGTCGATGCTCGCCAGCTTGTGGCGCCACTTCTCGCCGAAGCCAGACGCCTCCACAGACTCCGGGTCCGTGTCGATGACGCCCTGCATCGAGCTCACGAACTCCTCGTTCTCCCTGATGAGGTGGTTCCTCTGCCTGTCCTGGTACACCCTGAACCTAGCCTTGAAGTCGTCGTCGAATACGAGCCTGAAGACGGCGAAGTGGCAGACAGCCAGTGTGACCGCCAGCAGGATGAGTATGTAGGGCTCGATCAACCTAACCAGATTGACGTACTTGGGTTTAAAAACCTAGTCTGGCTCCTCGCCGAGCTCGGCCTCGACCTCCCTCAGAGCCTCATCCAGCTTGTGGTACGACCTCTGGTACAGTATGAGCAAGGCCCCAGAGAACAGTGCGAAGCCCCACCCTATGGTGTTGGGGTAGACCTTAACGCTGTAAGCCTCGAAGACGGGCAGAGGGTGGACGAGCTCGAGGGCGGCGTGGATCAGCCCGAACCCGAGGATGTAGTAGATGAACCTGATGTGGCCGTTCATCTTCTTCCTCTCCGCGTCGAGGGTCTTGATGACCTGGAGCCGCTTCCTCCATATCTCACCGAACTCGATGAGCTCCTCGGGCTCCTCGTCGCCGTCGATCCGGCTGCCGAGCCGAGTCTCCATCTCCCTGTTCGCCTGTATCATGCGCGCCCTCATGCCCTCGGTGGCCTCACTGAACCTGCCCTGGAACTTCTCCCAGGTGAAGGAGATGAAGATGAACCTGTTCGCCACCGCCACCAAGCATATGTAAACGATTAAGGCATATGCGGCGATCAACCTAAAGCCGTATTGCCTTAAACATTAAAAGGCTTTGTCGTAGGTGAAGCTCAAACACCGGTAAAAATGGGGGAGGACGGGGTCTAGGCGTCCTTGAGCTGGTCCAGCGGGGGCTTGAGGTCCATGGGGATGGGCGGCTCGTAGACCCTGCCGTCGAGCCTCTCCACCCACTCGTCCCTGATCTTCTTGAGCAGATCCGGCTTGGTGAGGAGCTCCAGGGCGGTGGCGCAGTGGACCTTGGTGCTGAAGATGAGCCCCTTGTGGCCTATGCTCATGCCGTTCTGGGCGACGAACTGCCAGCTGTGCCCCGGGGTGCCCAGCATGCAGCAGGTGGTGCTGAACTCGACAGTGGGCGCGACCCAGCTGACGTCGCCGACGTCCGTGCTCCCAGCCCCCACCATGCCCTCCCGGTAGTCGTCGAGGACGCGTTCGTCGAAGTGGACGTCCCCGAGCTTCTGCCAGTCGGGCCTGTTGCTTTTCTGGAGGCTGTTCATCTTCTTGTCGATGTCGATGCTCTCTGCCATCTTGTCGGCGAACTCAAGCTCCTCCTTCGTGTGGGTGGGGGCGCCAATCTCCCTCATCTGGCTGACCACCAGATCGGCGAGCGCCTTGTTGGGAAGCTTGTTGTAGCAGCCCGTCAGGAACTCTATCTTGTGGGTGGTCCTCGCCATTAGGTCTGCTCCCTTGACGATGTCCATCACCCAGCCGTAGATCTCGTCGACCTGAGCCCTCTCGGGGGCGCGGACGTAGTACCATGTCCTGGCGTAGGCGGGCACCACGTTAGGCTGGCCTCCGCACTCCTCGTGGATGTAGTGGATCCGGGCCTTCTCGATGATGTGCTCCCGCATGAAGTTGACGCCGTCGCTCATGAGCTCCACGGCGTCGAGGGCGCTTATGCCGTTCTCGGGGTCGCCTGCGCTGTGGGCTGTCCTGCCGTAGAAGTGAACCTTGAAGCTGTTCATGGCGTTGCTGCTGCCGGTGCCGGCGGTGTTGGCGCTGCCGGGGTGGTGGGCCAGCACGGCGTCTACGCCGTCGAAGAGCCCGTGCTTCACCATCCATATCTTGCCGACGAGGGTCTCCTCGGCGGGGCACCCGTACACCTTCACGGTGCCCTTCACCTTGTTCTCCTCCATCGCGGCCTTGAGGGCGATGGCTGCTGCCACCGCACCTGCACCGTAGATGTTGTGGCCGCAGCCGTGGCCGGGTGCCCCCTCCTTCACCGGCTCCTTCATGGGGACGGCCTTCTGGCTGAGGCCCGCGAGGGCGTCCAGCTCCCCGAGAATGCCTATGGTGGGGCCCTTGCCGTTGCTCCACGTGCCCACGAAGGCGGTGGGCATCTCGGCGACGCCGCGGTCCACCTTGAACCCGTGTTTCTCGGCGACGCCGGAGAGGTACTCAGACGTCTTGAACTCCAAGATCCCGAGCTCGGCGATCCCCCTTACTTTGTCGCGCCAGTCGATGATACTGTTCTAGTTCTCGTCTATCCATTTGTTCGCGGTTTCCTTCAACTCGATCAAATGGATAAAGAGTTCAGAGGATTTAAGACCACAGGGCTCAGCGGGGGAGCCTCTTCTCGACGGCTTCGAAGAGGTAGCTGCCCAAGCCGAGGGATATTAGCCCCTGGGCGACGTTGAAGCCGGCGATGAGGGGCATCAGGCCGTAGGCTACCTCGAGGGGGACTCCCCAGAAGTTGGGCAGAACGATGATGTTGGCCACGGACATCACGACGACGCGGCACAGGAGGCCGCCGCTGTACGCAGCGATCCGGCTCTTGAATCCCTCCACGCCTGAGACGCCGGCCAGGTAGAGGCCGAGCCAGAACCCGACGACCGTTGAGAGCTCTGCCGCCGTCTTCATGAGGGCGGATATGAGGTTACCGCTCCTGGCGAATATGCCCAGACCCGCCACCATCGACGTCGTCGTCGCCGATGGCAGCCCGTACATTAGTAGGCTGAGCATGATCGGGACCCCGGTGAAGTCGAACTTGAGGTCCGGGAACCACGGGAAGGGGATCTTCAGCCCCGAGTACTTGAGGGTGTAGTCGAAGATGAGCACAAGCGCCGCGAGGATCGCCGTCCCGGTGAGGCGGGCAGTGGGATTGATTTCCTGCTTCATAATCTCTACCTGGGATGGTCATACTGAAATTTACCCAGTATTTCAAATTAGTTACAAAAATTGGCGTCTGTATACTGGTCACAGCCTGAGCCTATGCCCGAACCTTTCCTTCTTTGTCCTCAAGTAGCGTTCGTCGTGCTCCTGTGCGGGGATCTCCAGCGGCACATGCATCTTGACCTCGACGCCGTACCTCTCAAGCTGTCTCACCTTGTCCGGGTTGTTGGTGAGCAGCCTCACGCTCTGTACTCCCAGCTTGTCGAGCATGGCCGCGGATATCTCGTAGTCTCTCTCGTCGGGCTCGAAGCCCAGGTGGAGGTTGGCGTCGTAGGTGTCGAACCCTGCGTCCTGGAGTTGGTACGCCCTTATCTTGTTGACGAGCCCGATGCCCCTGCCCTCCTGCTGCATGTAGAGTATAACGCCGTGTCTTTCCTGTTCGAGGAGCGCGAGGGCGGTGTGGAGCTGGGGGCCGCAGTCGCATCGGAGGGAGCCCAACGCGTCGCCTGTGAGGCACGAGGAGTGGAGCCTGGTAAGCACACCGTCCTTCCCGGAGACCTCCCCCTTGACGACGGCGACGTGGTCCATGTTGTCCTTGTTGTTGGCGAACCCCAGTATCCTGAAGTTGCCGTAGAGGGACGGGAGGTCCGCCACCCCGACGAGGCTTATGCAGAGGTTCTTGGTGCAGTTCTCGCAGTCCCAGTGGAAGCTGCAGGACCTGTACTCCCCGATGTCGTGTTCCAGTATCTGGAGGTAGGGGTCGTCTGACAATTTAATCAAGCCTTTTTAGCTGAGCCCTCGATGATAACGGTTTCCCAGTGACGAGCTGGACAGGTCTAGCTATCCGACAATCTTAAAAAGGCTTAGCGTGCATAATGGGCAAGTGATGGATGTGCATCAGCTCCAATATCTACGGGCGGAGTCGACAACCTCCGCAGGCTGATTCTCCGTACACTTAACGATAACCAGCTTCTCGTGCTCAACGCCGTCTCCGAGCGAGACCAGTCGCTGACCAGCCTACTGAAGCAGTTATCAGAGGAGTACGGGGTTCCCCTATCCACTCTGAAGTTGAACGCAAGGATCCTCCGAGAGCTGAGACTGATCTCGTACGGATCGATACGCAACAGGAGGAGTGCTAGACTCGAGGACCTAGGCAGCTTCGTCATGGACCTCGTCAACCATAGCAGGGGAGGGCTGGGAGTCCAGTTCTCGGACTGATTTCAGTCCACCCACCATTTTTTCATCGGGTTTTCCGGGTCATCGTAAAACAGGAGAAAGTCACGGCGCCTCAGGCATCTCGCCGCCCTGCATGAGTTCCTTGAGCCTCTCGTCCACCTCGGCGATGACGGCGCCTCGGTCCACCTTGCCCATGGGGGTCATGGGGAGCTCGTCCCTGAACACTATCGCCGTGGGGATCTGGTACTCCTCTAGTTTGCCGGCGCAGAGCTCGATGAGCTCACGCTCCAGTTCACGCGACGGCTCGTAGCCGTCTGCCAGCTTGACGGCGGCCCGGATGTCCGTGGAGCACCTGAGGGGGTCGGGGACGCCGAAGGCGACGGCCGCCTCGACCGCCCCGTGGCTCTCGAGGGCTTCTTCCACCATGGTGGGCCAGACCGTGTGGCCGCTGGCCACTATCCTGTCCCTCTTACGCCCGACGATGTACAGGTAGCCGTCGCCGTCCATGTAGCCTATGTCCCCCGTGTATAGCCACCCGTCCCTCAGGGCCTGGGCGGTCTCCTCGGGGCTGCCCCAGTACCCCTTCATGAGCTGGGGTCCGCGCACGATGATCTCGCCCTTCTCGCCGGGGGGCATCTCCACCTCACCCAGCTGGAGGTCCACGATCCTGGCCTCGGTGTCCGGGTACAGGAGGCCGGCGCTGGCGTAGTTGGGCTCCCCCTCCACCGGGGTGGCGGAGACACCGGGGCCCGCCTCGGTGAGCCCGTACCCCTGGTACATCCTGGCGCCTGCGACTGCCTCGAACTCCTTCATGTACTCGACGCGGATCATGGCTCCGCCGGAGGCGCAGTGCGTCAGGCTCGTGAGGTCGTACTTCCCCAGGTCTGGGTGGCGCAGTATCTCCCTGATGAGCCTCGGTATCAGGGGGAAGTGAGTGACCCTTTGCCTGTCCGTCGCCTTCAATATCTCCAGCGGCGTCGGATTAGGCAGCAGCACCAGGGTGCACCCGAAGCTCACCGCCTCGTTCATCACCACGAGGCCGTAGCTGTGGAAGAAGGGCAGCGCGCACAGCACGACGGGCCACCCCGCGGGCTGGGGCTTGGCGCTGTAGCCCCAGCCCCTAAGCCAGTGGTAGGACTGCAGCGCGTTGACGACGAGGCTGTAGTTGGTGAGCATCACACCCTTGGGCTCCCCCGTGGTGCCGCTCGTGAACATCACGACGGCGACGTCCTCCACCGGATCGGTCTCGGGGAATCCCTCGATCATGGGGCCCCTCGTCAGGTCCTCGAACCTCAAAGCGCCCCCGGGGGGCTTGTTTCTGTGCTTGAGCCTGCTCAGGAGCCTCAGGTGGGTGGGAGCGTAGCCTGCCGCATCCGCCACGACGACTGTCCCAGGGAGACCCTCTGGGAGCCTGTCGAGCAGCCTGTCCATCACGACGAGGACTCTGCAGCCGGTCTCCTCCATCTCCCGCCCTATCTCCTGGGCTGGCATCAGAGGGTTCAGGGCGACGAACACGCCTCCCAGCACGTTGACGGCGTTATAGGCCACGATGAACTGGGGGCAGTTGGGGAGAAGAGTGGCGACCCGATCCCCCCTCGCCACACCCATCCCTTGGAGGTTAGCCGCTAAGCAGAGCGTCTGTCGCCATAGCTCCCCGTAGCTGTACCTTGCCCCGAAGTATATGACGGCGTCCCTGTCAGGGAACTTGCGGGCGCTGTTCCTCCAGAACTCGTACACCGGCATCTCGGGGTACTTGATGCTGATGGGCACGCCTCGGGGGTAGCTGTCCTTCGCCGTCATCCACCAAAGGGGGAGCGGCGCACCGTATAAAAACCGTGGCTACCAACGGTTTTATCCCTAAAGCGGCACCTTCAAGGTGATCGAGATGAATCCCACGGGAGTATACGTGCCCAGCATTACCCCGTTCAACAAGAGCGGGGAAATCGTGTTCGACGCCCTGGAGAAGCTTATCGAGCACTGGCTCGACGGCGGAGTAAATGGGATAGTCGCCAACGCCAGCACCGGGGAGGCCCCCTACCTAAGCAGGGAAGAGAAGAAGAAGATCATCGAGTTCATGGTTGAGAAGGTGGACGGCCGCGCCCAAGTGTTCTCGGGCACGGGAGCCATGGGCACCCGGGAGACCATCACGCTCACCAGGGACGCCAAGGAGGCGGGAGCCGAGGCCGCCCTCGTGACGACGCCCTTCTTCTTCAAGCCCACGGGAGACGAGATAGCCGAGCACTATGTAGCCCTCATGGACGCGGTCGACATC
This sequence comes from uncultured Candidatus Bathyarchaeia archaeon, assembly GCA_964412065.1. Classification (GTDB taxonomy): domain Archaea; phylum Thermoproteota; class Bathyarchaeia; order TCS64; family TCS64; genus RBG-16-57-9. The sequence goes on along the minus strand of CAYPNN010000046.1, from coordinate 693 downwards.
CCAGTGATACTCTATAACGTCCCCAAGTTCACCGGGTACAGCGTGGACCCGAGGACCGTGGCGAGGATAGCCGAGGAGTCCAGCGGCCTCGTCGCCATGAAGGTCAGCAGCGGCAACCCAGGCACCATGGCGGAGGTCATCAGGCTGTGCGGGGACAGGATAAACGCCCTCTCGGGCTCCGCGGACATGATGCTGCCGACGCTCATGCTGGGCGGGAAAGGCGCCATAGTGGCAGTCGCCAACGTGATCCCGGAGCCGTGCGCGGGCATAGTGGAGGCCTACAGGAGAAACGACATGGCAGCGGCAGGGAAGGGGCAGCACACCGCCAGCTACGTGAACAAGGTCCTCGTCAGGGAGAACCCCCAGATAGCCGCCATAAAGACGGCCCTGAACCAGATGGGGTACGGCGCCGGGGTGCCCCGTAAGCCGTTGAAGCCGCTGGACGAGGCGACCGCCGAGAAGATCAGGGCTGCCATGCGGAAGGCTTAGCCGATCCTCTTCACCATGGAGGTCTTCCCGGCGTAGAACAGTCTGCCGGTCTCCTCGAAACCCATCTCGATCCAGAACCCCACGGCGTCAGCCTCAGAGTCGATCTGGATCCACTCTGCGCCGATGTTCTCCGCGAACCTCTCGGCCTTGAGGTAGAGGGCCCTCCCGTGGCCGCGGCCCCTGCGGTCGGGCTTCACCTTGATG
>CAYPNN010000045.1:0-8779 GCA_964412065.1 uncultured Candidatus Bathyarchaeia archaeon | reverse complement strand
CGCCGGGACGGCTTAGCGTCAAGCTGTAGGTGAGGGTCTCAGACGCCCCCGGCGCCAACGAGCCGATGGTCTTGGTGGCGGAGCCCCGCATGTCGGAGGCGTACGCGTAGCCTAGGAGCGTGCGGCTGTCGTCTATCTCCACATCCTGCACCGCGTCGTTCCCCCCGTTGGTGACCGAGACCGTGACCTCGACCTGGGAGCCGACCGTCGTCCTATCCTTGTTCACCGTCTTGGACACGGTGAGACTAGGCGGCAGGGGGCTGTCCAGCGTCACTCTCAGGGCGTCAGCTGTGACGCTCGTCCCCTCCATATAGGTCGCGTTCCCGAAGCCCTCGATCATGAAACCGTACATGGGTAACAGCGGAGAGGCCGGTGGGAGGTTGGAGTAGAACCTGATGGCTACCCTGAACTCGTCCTCTGCGCTGGTCTTGTTAGGCTTGAGGAGCGTTATGAAGCTGGCGTCGGAGTCCATGCTGTAGCTTGGAAGGGACTCGATGCCCAGTAGCTCGGCGAGGTCTACGCTCTGACCCATGCCCTCGGCGGCTGCCTCCTCCTCCCAGTAGTGGCCGCTGACCGCGAACCCGAGGGGCTCCTCAAAGAGGATTCCGAGGTCATCCATGACCATGTCGAGCATGGGGTTCTCTGGCAGCATGAACTTGAAGGGCTCCAGCCGGATGAACCCAGAGACGAACACGGAGCCGTCGGCTGAGCCCTCGCGGCCCCCCGGGATCAGGGCGCCGTTGGAGACGGCCTCCATCACCCCCTCGGCTAGGCCGCCGTGCTCCATGACGCCGCTGAGAAACGCCTCGGCCACCTCGGCGGCGTCGGCGTCGCTGTAGCCCACCACCGCGGTCATGCTTGGCAGCGTAGCCTCGTCTAGCCGGTACTCCGGGAGCTCGAAAGCCTGCAGCGTGACGAGCTCGACGCCGACTCTCTCCTCGAGCAGGGCCTTCATCTGCGCCGATCTCTGGATCGCCTCCTCGGGAGGCGTGTCCACGTACACAACGGCGTACACGGTGTCTGGCGCCAGGTTCAGGAACGACTCGGCGTCCAGCCCCTTGGGAAGAGGCAGCATGCTCAGAAGGCTCGCGGCCCCTATCTCCTGGGACACGACAATGGCTGCCACCACGTCATCGGGGACGTCGGTGTCCTCCGTCTCCAGGAACACGTCGACGAGGCCGACGTGGCCCTCGCCGTCTGTTCCAGCGACGAGCTGCTCCAAGTAGACGCTGTCACCGAGGTCTATGAACTGGCCCTCCGCGGGGACTAATGTCGCCCCCAGCAGGATGAAGGCGACGAGCATCGTCTTAAGGACGGCTACCATGGTCGGCTGATTTGCCTGAAGGCTGGACGGTTGTTCAGGAATGAACCGTTGACCGATCCTGCCCGCCTCCACCCCGATCAAGGCTCCCACGATCACCATCAGGGGCCTCAAGGCCGCCCAGGTGAGCGCCCTGTACGCGTACCCCATTATGAAGTCCATCCCTATCTCCTGCATCGCGCCTTCGCCGACCATGTCGAGCAGCTCCATGGCTATGTCTCCTAGGATGGGCGTCTCCAGGAGCCGGGTCAGCGTCATGCCCTCTGGTATGGGCGGCACAAGCCCTAGGGCCTCCTCGCCCTCCACGTCCTCCATCATCTGCTGGACGTTCATCGCCACCCCGAAGACGGATAACGCCAGCATGGGGACGACGATGAGCCACACGAGGAGCATGGTGAGCACGCCCCCAAGGCGCCTCCTGACGATGAGGCCGCCGATGAACGCCACCGCCAGCCACACGAAGAGCACGGCGGGGTACCTCAGGGGATCCGCTAGGAGCAGGTACGCGAGGCTTAGGGCGACGTAGAACTGCGTACCGAGGAGTGGGGTGAGCCAGATGCCGATGAGCTGCAGGGAGGGGTGGAGGAGCGCGAGCCCCAGCCAGAGGACGAGGGCTACGCAGAGTATGAAGGCGGCTGTTTTTCTCATGGCTAAAACCTGTGGTTGGGCTAAAGTAGAGGATCAGGTTTAACCTATAAAAGATAGGCTACTCGGACATGTATCTATAGACGGGCTTGGTGGCTTCCAGGCACCGCCTGTACAGCTCGTAGTATCTGCTGTATTTCTCGGAGCTCTCAGGGTCGGGCCTCACCGCCACTTTCTCCCCGATCCATTCCTCGATGACGTTGTGGTCCGTTATGGCTCCGGCGCCGAGCCCGGCGAGCATGGCGTCCCCGAGGGGAGCCCCCTGTGCGTCGGGGATGTAGCTCATCTCGACGCCAGTGACGTCGGCTATTATCTGTCTCCAGAGGCGGGACTTGGCTCCGCCGTCCACCAGCGTGGCGCTGTTGATCTCTATGCCCGTCTCGTAAGCAGCCTCTATGCTGTACCTCATGGCGTAGGCGACTCCCTCAAGGACGGCCCTGAACATGTGGGCACGTGTGTGGTACGTGGTGAGGCCGAGGAACCCTCCCCTGATGTGCTCATCCCAGTAGGGGGCCCGCTCCCCAACCATCATGTGGGGCATGAAGATGAGGCTGCCGCTGCCGATGGGGGCGCCCTCAGCCAGCCGGTCAAGCTGCCCGTAGGCGTCCTCCCCGGTCTCCCGCTCCTTATCCATCTCCTGCGCTCCGAGGGTGTCACGGAACCAGCGGACGCAGTAGCCTGCGGTGGCGACGCCTGTGAAGCTGTAGAGGTACCTGCGGCCGTTAACCACGTAGGGGAAGTTTATCATCCTGGGGCTGAGCCTCGGCTCGTGGCTGATGAAGCCGTTGCACATCGACGTCCCCAGCATGGAGGCCAGGTCGCCGTCCATTATGGCTCCGCCGGCGAGGGCGCTTACGGCGGCGTCTATGCCGCCTGCGCAGACCGGCGTCCCCTCAGCCAGCCCCGTGAGCCTGGCCCCCGTGGCGGCGACCTCGCCGACCACCTCCTCTGAGCTGTGGATCTTCTCGGGGAAGAACGTCCGTGGGATGCCCAGCTCCTCCATCATCTCCGTGCTCCAGCCGCGGCTGTGGATGTCGAAGACGCCGCCGTAGTTGCCCGCGCTGCTATAGTCGATGTTCTCCTCGCCCGTGAGCTGCCTTATCACGTAGGCGTTGGGGGTCTCGAAGCGGTGTATCTTTGCCCAGTGCCCCGGCTCCTTGTCCCTTATCCACAGCATCTTGGTGTACCCGTAGTAGGGGTCGATGACGTTGCCGGTGACCTCGAAGACGGCGTCCCTGCCGATCCGTTCCTCCACCCACCTGCACTCGTCGGCGGCTCGGCGGTCCGCCCAGATGAGGCAGGGCCGGATGGCGGTGTAGTATCTGTCCACGGGTATCCCGCTGCCGCCGTAGAGACTGCTTATGCAGGCGCCCCCGACGTCTCCCGGGTCTACGCCTGATCTCTCGACGGCTTCCCTGATGGTGGCGTAGGTGGCCTCAGCCCATACCTGGGGCCACTGCTCTGCCCAGCCCTGCTTGGGGGTGAGGACGCCGTACTCCCTGAAGCTGTTGGCGAGGACCTTACCATCGGGGTCCACGAGCACCGTCTTTGTGCCCATGGTGCCGATGTCGGTGCCTACGAGGTAGCTCATGTGTGTGAATTGATATCCGGTATTATTCAAGAATTTCTTCTGGGAGTTCCCCCTCTTCAACGAGGCCCCTTATCAGCGGGGCCATCCTCGGGCTTATCTCAAGGTATTTCCTGAACGTCGACACAGCTTTCTCCCTCAACCCCATCTCAAGCTGGGCTGAACCAAGCTCCATCCAAGCGTCTATGTAGGCACGGTCGGCACGGCTCTCCAGGAACCTCTCCAGCTTCCCGAGGGCTTCGCCTTTGTCTTCTCGTGACGCTTGGTTAAGCTCATTCACCAGCGACCAGCATCTGAGCATTTCCTTCCCAGCCTGAAGGATTCTCCCCAGCTCCTCCACGGGCTCCTCATGGTCCTCGACTGAGACGTCTATGATAACGTCGCCTCCGCCCCAGCCTCCGCCTCTCTCAACGACAGCCAGCCTGGCGCTCTGCTTCCCCCGTGCGTCGCCGCCCGCGTCGTCTCCGGCTTTGAGGGCTGCATAGAGCCTGTCGTAAAGCGGGCCCATCGTCTCTGTGAATGCCTCGGTCACTCTCTCGACCACCTCGGGGCCCACCAGTATGTTGCCCTGGCAGGCGTAGTCGTCCCCGACCCTGTGACCCGCCCACCCGGCGCATCGTTTCCCGGTGAAAGACAGAGCCTCTCCGTCCAGTGTGATCATCCCCACCTGGCGGTGCTCTATGTCTCCGTCGATCTCTTTGAAGTGCTCCATTATCCGCTCAAGGGGCATGCCTTCGCCGAGTTTCTCGAAGAACAGCCTCCGGAAAGCCATGTTGCTCCTCGCCTGGGAAACTATGGAGCCTATGCCTGACTCGGCTCGGCCTACGCGCCCCGAGTCGTAGCTACACGATGAGACGGCGAACCCGGTCTCCATGGTTTGTCTGTCTATGGCGACGATCGAGAACGTCATGTCTGTGAATCTGAGGCGTCTGTATAAAAGGGTGGCTCACCCTAGTTGATTACTTTTTGAGTGCTATCTTCTCGGTATCCTCATCTCCACGGGGGCTATGCTGAAGGGCCTGTGGGGCTCCGTCTGGTACCAGTAGGCGGTGCTGCTGTAGTCGTCGCCGCGGTGGTTGGCGTGGCCGTGCTCGATGGTGACGCGGATGCTCTTCTCGAAGTAGACGGGGTCCTGTATGTGGTACCTGTACCATGTGACCTTGCCGCTCCAGTTCTTGCCGCCGGGTATGGGGAGCCCGAGGTAGGGTGCGCAGTACTCCTGGGTGGGGCACCAGCTCATGCCGTAGTAGTCTTCGGTGCCGGTGCCTATGAGGCTGGGCAGCTTCTCGCCGTCGATGAAGATCATGTCGTCGCCCTCGCCGTACCAGTTGAACTTGTCCGTCTTCCTGAGGTTGACGACGTTTACGTTGCAGCCCACGTAGTGGCCCTTGCCCTCGGCCTCCATTATCAGGTAGTTGCCTTCGCCGTCGGGGTTCTCGCCCATGAACATCCACGTGCGGTTGTCCACCCCCCTCTCGCTGACGCCGTCCGTGGGGTTCTCGCGTCGCCACACGGCGTGGAACCTGCCGAGACCAGGCTCCGGCTCCACCCACTCCTCGTAGTCCACGTAGTAGTAGAAGGCGGTGACCCGTCCCTCGCCCTGGTTCTCCACGGTGACGCGGGCTCCGTCGCCGTAGGGCATGGGCCACCAGCAGTTGAAGCCCTTGCCGTCCTCGGGACTCATCTGCAGCGGAGCCGAGACGTAGTTATGGGTGACGCCGTGGCCTATGCCGAAGAAGTCTCCCATGGGGGCCTCCACGCTTGGGTGCTCCTCGCCGTCCCAGTACGCGCGGAGCACGAGCTTCCTGAGGTGCCACTCCATGTCTGTGCGTATGGTGACCCAGATGTGTTTGACGCAGCCCGGGCCCCTCATCTCGGCCAGGGTCGCCGTCTCCCCAGGGTCCACGACGACGTAGTCCCTGTTCCCGCCGGTGCGGTCGTAGCTGCTGAACCTCCTCCGTCTATGGTTCCTGAGGCGGGGCAGGTCGGTTAGGCCTCCGCCCAGAGCCGGTGAAGCCATAACGATCGAGATAATGTGATTGGGGCGAGGGGAAAACACTTTGGATGCGTCACCGGCGCTGCCTGTAGAGGCTGGGGTCCACTACCTGCATCATCTTCTCGACGTCGAGGCCGGCGCCGAGGAAGGCGGCCACCCTCTCGGCGGTGGCTTCGGGGTCGTCGAGGGTCTCGTTGTAGCTGACGTGGGTGGTCTCGATGTCGGGCTGTTCGCTGAGCCACTCGTCTATCTCTGCGAGGTGTCTCTCGAAGACGCCCGCCATGACGCCGTCGGGGATCTCGTCCGCGGGCTCGCCTCGGCGTTTCATCATCCTCTTCTGGCTGGCCAGGACCTCCAGTATCTTGCGCTCCATGAAGATGACCTTGTAGCTGTGCCCCTCGGGGAGGTACCTGAGGAGGTAGCTGATGACCTTGACGGCTTTGCCCTCTGCCTCAGTTATCCACGACGCGTCGTCGCTGAGCTGCTTGACGCGCTCGTCCTCGTAGTAGCCGCGGAGGTTGTCCTCGTCGGCTTCACGTTTCTCGTCTGTGAGCACGGGGACGCCGCCGGCCTCAAGCATCCTCATCATCATGCTGGTGCCGCTGCGGGGGAGCCCCGATACCACGGTGATCATGGGTTCCTCTCGGTGTATTGGTGTGGCGTTTTCGATAAAAACATGCCGCGGGTATAGGATAGGCTGCTCACGGTATCGATTATGGTTTCGGTTTTTTTTGGGGGCTTGAAGTTTGCTTCAAGTAGGTTGAGTCTCCGGGAAAACCATGTGCTTTACTTTTGTTTAATATAATATCCCCATTTTTGGGATATTTCATTAATCATTTTATAAAACCATTGTTTTGGTTTGATTAACTTGATATCCCCGATTTAGGGATATTACATTAATCGAGGTAAACGGAGATGGTGAATGAATCTGTCATAGAAGTCGTTGTGGATCATCTTCGCTAGGTCGCTGACAGTAACTCCATCCCTGCAAACAATTGGCTCCTCGGCCGCTTCCTTCCCCGGCTCCTTAGTGTAGATCACGACTATTCTATGGAGCCGAAAAAGCTTCCCCCGCAACCCCTGCAGACCCTTTCACTGTTTTCATTTAAATAGATATGATGATTCTATTTCATGTAAGTTCTAGGGGTGAACTGTTTTGGGAAGCCGAGTCCAAGGAAGCCTAACCGAGCCGATAATAAACGCGTCACGCCCTTGCACACTCGCGGGGCTGAGCCTTACGGTCCTGAAGTTCAGCGGAGACGACCCTCTGGTGTTCCAGCTAACACTCTTAATCGGAGCCATCATGTTCCTATTATCGTCACTCTTCATATTCTTCTACACGCTTTACCCGACGCGTCGAGGGCTCTGGATCCTGACGTCGACGACGTTCCTCGTGGGGCTGTGCTGCGCGATACTGTCCTCTATAATACTGTTGATGATGTACTAGTCTCGCCGTGGGTCGTCAGCGGGGGCGGCGGCCGCTGATCCATCCCAGGATGCCCATCTCGGAGACCGAGACCTTCACGGGCTCCGTCTCACAGTGCTTGAGCTCCCCCGCGTCGTCGATGTAGACCACGCACGGCTTGATGGTGTAGTCCCCCTTGGAGAGGGGCTTCATCGACAACGTTATCTCCTCGGTGCTCAGAGGGCCAAGCCTCTTCCCCTTGAGATCGATGGTGTCTTCCCTCACCCCGAAGATCCCCGACACCGTGACCGCCTCGAATTTCTCGGGTATGATCTCCTCGACCTTGACGAGGGACGCCGACGCCATGCCCGTGTTATACAGCTCGATGACTACGTCGAAGGTCTCGCCCTTCTCGATGTCCGTTGACTTTAGGTAGAGGCCCGCGTGGAGGTTGGCTCCCTCGAAGCTCTCGAGGCCGGCGGCGTACTCGTGCGTCGGCGTCGGCGCGCTGAAGCTCTCGGTCGAGGAAGATATCAAGGGGGCGTGGAGCACGTCTATGAGGGACATGGCCAGCCTACGGTCATTTCGGACGTTCTCCAGAAGCCTGTTGACCTCCTCCTCCTTCGCAGGGTGCTGCGCCTTCAGGAACGAGTCCGCGGAGGCCTCCAGCACCATCTCGGCCATGGCGTAGTACCTCGCCTTCTTCTCCGGCTCGGTCTCCAGGTTGGCGTTGTCCATGTATACGTAGGCGTCGAACAGCCTCTGAGTTGCCTTGGAGTACTCGAGGGCAGGCTCGTAGCCGGCCCGGACGTAGAAGCTGGTGGCGCTTGTGAGGTACTGGCTCGCAGTCTGGTAGGTCCCCTTGTCCCTCTCGGTCTCGAACTGGGTGAACTCGTACAACGCCCTGCAGAAGCTGCTGTGACCTAGGGCCAGCAGCTTGGTCCTCTGGGTCAGGCTCAAGTCCTTCGCCTCCTCGAAGAGCTCAGCGGCTTCCTGGTAGTGCCGGGGGGCGGCCTCCGCCTCCGCCAACGTCATCATCTTCCACGCTTCGCAGAGGCGGATTATCGGCGCAATCTCGTCGCGCTCCGCCTCCGTGTCCAAGGCATCGAAGATCTTCTTGAACGTCCTGGCCGACTCGTCGTACTTCCTCGAGCTGGCGGCTTGGTTCCCCCTCCTCACCAACACACGGGCCTCTTCCAGGGTCACCCTGCCACGGCAGTAGTCGCTTCTTAGCCCCGACGACTCGATGAGGGACCTAGCCATCTCCTGCTCGTCCCTCACATCGATGTCCTTAACCCTAGCCTCGATGACGTTCTTGCTCTCCTCGAAAAGCTCCGCGATCTCTCGGAAAAGTTTCTTCGCGTCCTCGGTCTCGTCTTCCTGGCTCAGGGCCTCCGCCTCGGCCAGCCTCGCCCACGCCGAGTAGTACTTCGATAGGTAGCTCCACCTTTTAGTGGCTCCGTGAAGCTCCGCGGCCCGCTCATAGTGTTCCCCTACCTCGTCGTACCGCTTCTCCAAGTTGTATTGCTTGGCCCTCTCTATCTCGCTCAGAGCCTTCATGTAGTTCGAGTAGCCGGCGTAGAACTCCTCGAGGTGAGGAATCTTTTTGGCCGTGTCCTCGTAGCTGGCGGCGGCGGCCTCGAACTCCTCCGCCGCCTCCATGCACCTCCCGAGCCTATCACGCATCGTCGCTATCCTCCAGTGGGTCTCCGCCACCCTGCAGTGGAGATCGTTTTCAGCGTAGGTCCTGAGGACCTCTCTGTACGTGCCGATTGCCCGGTCCAGGTACTGCGTGTCCCTGGTCACCGTGTAGAGGTAGTCGAG
>CAYPNN010000044.1:0-8895 GCA_964412065.1 uncultured Candidatus Bathyarchaeia archaeon | reverse complement strand
TCCTTGTTTAACTCGATGAACTGCTGGATCAGGTTCCTCACCATCTTCTGGTTATCCTGAGCCTTCATCTTGGATAGAACAGTGTCCAGCGTGGCGTCGATGACGTCCCGCTGGAGCGCCAACGCTAACACCAGGAACCTGCCGTCGTCCTCGTCCACGGCCTTGTACATCGCCTCCAACATCTCTCGGTATGTCTGGATGAACGGCGATTCACCGGGGTCCTCATCTACCACTCTTATGACCGAGATTGATGTGTTCGACGTAGGTTAAAATTATTGCCCAAACCCAAACATTCTCTCTCCCTCTCCTTCTCTCACTCACTCTCTCTCCAAACACACACACAAAAAACACACACACGTATATTAGTTATATAAAAATGACTCTAAAGTTATTTAAGAATGGAAATTCGTAAGTTATTTGATTCTATTTATGGAAAGTGAACAATTAGAAAAAATCCTAAAGAACAATCTAATTATATTAGGACCGACAAAGAAACAGGAACAACGAGGAAAAAATTTACGCCTATATGGATTAATTTCTATTTCATTTGGTTTACTCCTAATTCTCGCAGGAGGCCAAATAATTGGTATATTTATTATAATAATTAGCTTTTTTTTAATACTATACGGAAAAAAACTGAGAAAGATTAAAGTAACAGGACATTTGGATAGTTTAAATCCATATGACTTCGAAATTCTAGTTTCTGATCTATTTAATAGAGATGGATATAATTGTAAAAATTTAAAAAAGTCAGGAGATCAAGGTGCAGATATTCTCGCATCTAAAAATGGAGAAACTTATGTTATTCAAGTTAAGCGTTATTCTGTCAATAACAAAATTAGCTCAGGTATTATTAGAGATGTTTATGGTGCAATGGGTATGTATAATGCAGGAAAAGGTATCATTGTAACAACTTCTTATTTTACAAATCCTGCTCGAAAAACAGCTAGAAAATTGGGAATTGAATTAGTAGATAGGGAGAAATTAAAGCCACTTTTAATAAAAAATTATTATCACCCCTATAAATAATGGAAATATTTATTTTGTTTTCTATTAATTTCTACTGTTTTTTTAAAGTATATAATTATATTTTACATGGAATTCTTGAAGCCCAATAATCAATTTCTCCTCTGATATATTTAGCTAATAATAGAGCCTCTTCATTTATTAAAGTCTCAACACGTTGCCTTTTACCGTGACGAATTAATGGAACCCCAATCTTATTATCGAAATAGCCCTGTAGCCTCTTCATCATCTCTTTGGTCTTTGCGTTATTCAGGTACTCGCGTTTACCTTTCCGGCTCTTCGAGGCCTCAACAGTCTTAGTACTATACAATGGTATAGTGAAGGTAATACCTCCAGATTCTGAACGTATGAGTAACAAATCAGCCCAGGAGGTCGAGTCAGGTGAAAGCTTCCCCTGATGATGTTTGGCTTGGACAGGCTCGTAGACGAAGAGCCATGCAAATAATCCTAGACCTAGCACGAGACCTTAGTCCTGCACCATACAGTGAAATGGTATCGAAGATATCCTTTTCAACTGGCCTATCAAGACGGAAAATAACTGACGATTATTTTGTTGTTTTATTCGATGTTGGATTTCTGGAGATGAAGAAAGGAATGGTCTCCATTGTTGAACCAATATCTGAGAGTGAATAGGGGTTGGTTAAGAAAATCGCTGTCTATGGTACCTTCGAAACCACCGAGCATGTCAAACAGAGGTACTGGAAGGTTAGGAAAGATGGTATCAAACAGCGGTACTGGAAAAAGACCACTCGCACAATGAAGGTTGTGAAAAAGGGACGTTACGAGTTTCATGGTAGTGGAAAAGACCTGTACAAGGCTGTGGTAAAATCCCAGAAAATGATGCCAAAAGGGTATATCGACGTATCTGCCAAGGACTTTCTCAAGAACCCTCGTAAATATGGGCAGGAGGGTATATGGATTGAGTCAGACATCGACTCTTAATTGCATTATTGGGTTTACTGACACTGAGACTGTGTTACTTGATTTTGATGATACTTCTTTTAAGACTGTTAGATATTGGACGAGAAGGGTAAATCACTGGTTTAGGATGGATGGAGTTCTTATTCTTAAATCCAGTAAGGATCATTATCATGTTGTATTTAATAGACGAGTTTCTTGGTCTGAGAATATGAAGATAGTTGCTTGGGTTACTCTACTGTCTTGGAATCAAGGTCTCAATAGATGGTTTATAATGCAATGTATTAAACAAGGTTCTACTCTACGCGTTTCATCCAAGTTTGAGAAACCTAGTCCACGAATAGTATATAGTGAGGGCAATCAAGATAATAGAATTCAAGAATTTCTGGTTGAACGAAAAAGAATCAAGAGAATTATTTCGTGTATATCTCGTACGGATTTCGCTAATTTGAGTTAGAATTACGCTCACATTTAGTTCATATTACGTTCATTTTTCGTTCAATTTGGGTTCAATTGGGTTCATCTTTAATTAAATTGTGTTCATTTACGATTATATGTCACCCGATATTATTCCAAGGAATTGTGTCCTCATAGCTGACTCTCGATGTTCTAGAATCATAGTGAAGTTTTCCTGAGATTTGTATAATAACAATAGCATTTTGCGAGAATTCTACGTATTGATCTGATGGATATACGATGTTTTTTGCTTCGTAATAATCGTACAACTCGTCATAGTTGGCATCAGCCCATAATTCAGTTTCATATATGTGGTTAAGAGGTATTTGTATGAACCCACTAATTTGTCTATGACCTATTAGAATAGCGTCTTCATTTTTTGGTTTGACAGATACACTTATTTCTAACTCAGATAGGGATACTTCGTTATTTCCTGTGTTAAGAAATTGAGAGTAAGTATGAATAGAATCTGAGTACATATAGACATTAGCACATTCGTACTCTAGACTTCCACCTGTACTTTGTAGGACATAATATCCACCTGCTATTGCACATAATATTATAATGAAAATTCCAATAGATTTTTTCTTAGAGGGAACTACATCCATATTTCTTCTTTAATCATATGAAAATAAATGTTTTACGCTGGCAGTGTTTTCTTGTGTGCGTGTGTGTTTTGTGTGTGCGTGTGCGTGTGTTTAGAGAGAGAGTGAGTGAGAGAGTAAGAGAGAGTAGGAGAGTTAGAGTTAAAGAGAGAGATAGTTTGGGTTTGGGTTTGGGGTTAAAATTATTGTCTTGAAGCGAGGATGCCCCCTATTATGATCAGTGGGGTGCCGACTACTTCCTCCAGCCTTTTTCCCTATGCAGGTATCTCTTTGTGAAGGAATCATGCCGAAGTGGTTGCATTTCCTCCAAAACATCTGGCGGTTAAGCTGATCGAGACCTTGACGGGTAACAACTAACCCCCTTTTTTTATATTGTGACATACGATCACAAAGTATGTCTTCCAACAGTGGCACGCTTATTATGAGACGAGAGAAGATAGACGCGAAGCGTCCCGTTCTACCCAAAGTGGACTACCACTGCCACATCAGCATAACTGAGTACAGCGACCCCGCCAACCCCACCGTCGTCACCGTCAGCCTGGAGGAGTTCCAAGCTGATCTCCAGGAGGCGGGCATCGACAGGGCTGTGGTCCTCAGCGACCGACGCACGAGCCCCGAGCAGGTCTCCGCCTTCGTGGCGCAGGACCCGGAGCGTTTCATAGGGTTCGGGTACGTCGACCCCACGAGGCGCGGCGCCGCGGAGGAGGTGCTCAGGCAGAGGAGAGATCTGGGGCTCCACGGCCTGAAGCTGTACCCCTGCAGCGACGGCTACGCGCCCGACGACACCCACGCCTTCGAGGTCTACGAGGCGGCTTCAGGAATAGGGATGCCGGTGATGTTCCACCACGCCGGGATGCCCGACCCATACGACTACATGAAGCACACCGACCCCGCGCAGATCGACGTGGTAGCCCAGTGCTTCCCGGAGCTCAAGATAGTGCTCGCCCACCTGGGCTACCCCCGCGTCGAGGAGACCCTCTACGTCTGCAGGAAGCACAGGAACGTGTGGTGCGACGTAAGCTGGCCCTACGGCGACGTCAACCACCCCAGCTTCCTCTACATGCTGTGGAGGGACCTCCTGGTGGCGCTGAACCTGGGCGTCATCGACAGGATGGTGTTCGGCACAGACTACCCCGGCGTCAGGCAGCGGCCCTACGTGGACATGCTCATGAACCTGAACAGGTACGCCGCCCACGAGGACCTGAGGATACCGCTGGACAAGATATCGGCTATGCTGGACAGGAACGTCCAGCCCCTACTTCCTTAGGCAGCCCTCGACGACGTTGGGGATCTCTTTTACGAGGTCCTCAGGCAGGAGGTGGTATCCCTTCTCCTCGTATACCTTGTCGCCGGCTGCGCCGTTGATGAACGCCGACGCGCACGCCGCGTAGAAGGGCTCGGCGCCCATTGCCATGTAGCCGCCGGTCAGGCCGGTGAGGACGTCGCCGGTGCCCCCGACTGTCATGCCGGGGTTACCCGTCCAGTTGTACCTCGTGACCCTCCCGTCGCTCACCACGTCAACGCTGCCCTTCAGAAGCACCACGGCGCCCAGCCTCTTCGCCGCCTTCTCCACGACCGCCCCCTTCTCCATGAAGCCTCCCTCCGCCTTCTTCCCTGTGAGGATCTGGAACTCCCTGCCGTGGGGGGTGAACACCAGCGGCGCCTCTATCCCAGGCTTGGTCTGGGCGTACGCCTTGAGGCCGTCGGCGTCGACCACCATGGGGAGGCCCTTCTCCTGGATGACCTCGTGCAGCTGCGTGTAGGCCTCGACGGTCTTCTCATGCTGCCCCAGGCCCGGCCCCACGGCAACCGCGTCCACCCTGTCGAGGAACGGCTTGACCATCTCAAGGTTCTTCGAGGTGAGGCGTTTCCCGTCGAGCTTCACCGTTATGAGGCTGGGGCTGAACCCAGCCACCGCCTGGGCGGCTGTCTCAGGGACCGCTACGTAGACGAGGTCGCAGCCGGCGGCGTACGCGGCCAACGCTGTGAGTGCGGGGGCTCCTGAGTAGGTCTCGCTGCCCCCCACAACGAGTAGGGTGCCGTGCATCCCCTTGTGGCTGTCCGACTCCCTTTCGGGGTGGACCATGGCAACGTCCCCCGGCCCTGTGTAGAGCTCCGCCTCAGGTGGGATGCCTATGGGGGCGACGACGAGCTCCCCCAACTGCCTGGGCTTACCCTCGTACCCCTTCTTGGGCTTATGGAAGGTTATGGTTAGGTCGGCCTGCACGCACTCCCCGAGGGCGACGCCTGTGTCCGCGACGAGCCCAGTCGGCACGTCTATGGCTATCCTGTACGCCTCGGCGCCGTTCATCGCCTGGACCATCTGTAGATACGGCGGCCGCAGCGCCCCGTGCATGCTTGTCCCTATCAAACCGTCCACTACCATGTCGGCCTTGATATCGGGCACGAGGGACGAGTCCTTGACGACTGTGAGGGCGACGCTGGAGCCCATGTTCCTGACCGCCTCGTAGTTGACGCGGGTGTTCTCCAGCGTGATGTCCGCGGGGTCTCCGAGCACGAGCACCTCGACGTCGTAGCCCATGCCCGCGAGGTGGCGGGCGGCCACGAAGCCGTCGCCGCCGTTGCCGCTTAGCCCCGACACTACGACCACCCTGGAGCCGGGCCTGATGCGCTTCGCCGTCTCGTCGGCCACGGACTTTCCCGCCGCCTCCATGAGCATCTGCGTGGAGACGCCGAGGTACTCCGAGTTCATCTCCACGGCGATCATCTCGGAGACGGATAGGTACTCACCCATCATCATGCAATCATCCTTCAGTCGGCTTCTCCGGTTAAAAGCCTCACGCCAGCTCGGAGACGGAGCCAGCTGCTGCATCCACCCCGGCGTTCAGCGGACACCGTCGGCACCCTACACAGCCCCCACACCCTTAGAGTCGTTGCTTCTGATAACTTTTAAATCCCCTAAAACTCAATCTATCACGGTGCAGGTTTTGGCAACGGCGTTCGTCCTGATAAACGCGGAGATCGGGGCAGAGAGCGAGGTACTGAAGGGGCTGAAGGAGATCGGAGAGGTCAAGGAAGCCCACATGGTTTACGGCGTATACGACATCATCGCCCGCATCGAGACGGAGACGATGCAGGAGCTCAAGGACATCATAAGCTGGAAGATCCGTCGCCTCGATAAGGTGCGCAGCACTCTGACCATGATCGTAGTCTAAATCACCCATCCTATTTTTAGCAACCTTTTTACAATCCAGCCCATAGCAGTGTTCGAACCCAGTTGAGGCTCCACATCGGCATGGACGACACAGACAGCCCCGAGGGCGGGTGCACGACCTACGTCGCGGCGGTCCTAGCCGAACGGCTGCTGGGGCTGGGGGCCCGGTTCCTCGACTACCCCATCCTGCTCAGGCTGAACCCCAACACGCCTTGGAAGACAAGGGGAAACGCTGCGGTGTGCCTCAGGGTCGAGGTCGGCGAAGAGCAGATGGACGAGGCGATGAAAGCCGCCCTTGAGCTCGTGGAGAGGTACGGGCGGTTCGGGTGCGATAACACGAACCCGGGCGCCGTTTTCCACTTCGGCGAGGTCCCGGAGCAGGTGGTGAGCTTCTCGGGGAAGGTCGTGAGGCAGATAGTCGAGAGAGAGGAAGCCGAGGAGCTGATCAGGGAACACGGGATGCATGCATTCGCGTGGAAGAACGGGAGAGGCGTCATCGGGGCCCTCGCGGCGATAGGAGGCACCCTCCGCGGCGACCACACCTACGAGCTTCTCACCTACCGGACGCCGGAATACTGGGGCTCCCTTCGGAGGGTGGACGCGGAGTCCGTGAGGAGGATGGACGAGGCCATCAGAGGAGGCACCTTCAACAACGTAGATGAGAGAGGGAGGCCGCTCATCACGCCGCATGGGCCCGACCCGGTTCTATACGGCGTCAGAGGCGAGTCCCCAGAGGCAGTCTACGAAGCCTTCTGTATGGTCGAGGAGATGGAGCCCGTGGAGCGGTGGATGATCTACAGGAGCAACCAGGGAACGGACGCCCACTTCGCGTCCGCGGCGCCGATAAGCAGCCTCACGCCTTACAACCCGGCGATAATCATGGGAGCCGTGGCGTCGAAACCAGAAACCATCACCGGGAGCCACGTCATATTCAAGGTCAGGGACGGCTCAGGCGAGGCAGCCTGCGCCGCCTACGAGCCCACCGGGAGCTTCAGGCACGTCGTGAGGCGGCTGATCCCCGGGGACACGGTGAGGGTGTACGGCGGCGTAAGACCCATGAACCCTGGGCTCACGCTTAACGCGGAGAAGCTAGAGGTTCTGGGCCTATCAGTGAAAGTCTCTTTCAGGAACCCGAGATGCCCAGAGTGCGGGGGCAGCACCGAGTCCATGGGCTCAGGCCAGGGGCTCCGATGTAAAAACTGTGGATACAGGGACGGCTCGCTAGAGAAGATCAGGGTGGTCAAGCCGAGGCAGCTGAAGCTTGGAACGTACCTCCCAGACAGGGACGCTCACAGGCACCTCACCAAGCCGCTGGAGCGGTACGGTAGAGAGAGGCCCTATGTGGGTGGCCCACTGTTCGAGCCCTGGATATCCTGGAGTGGCTCCAAGTAGCCTAGTCCTTCTTATCCGTGACGGTGTAGTAGACGTGGTTCTTCTGCACTATCGGCCTAGCCTTCAGGACGTTCAGGACATCCCCGTCCATCACGCCATCGTCGGCGGTAGCTGCCACCACCTCGCCCACGAACAGCGTGTGGTCTCCGCAGACGACGCTCTGGACCACCCTGCACTCGATGTGGCTGAAGCACTCCTCGATCCTGGGAGGCTTGACCTTGAGGGCCGGGATGGGCGTGAGCCCGGTCTCCTTGAACTTGTCCACCCTCCTCCCCGACTCGGTTCCGCAGTAGTGCATCTCCTTCTCGATGCCGATGGGCGGCACGTTGACGACGAACTCACCAGTCTCCGCTATGAGGTTGTGGCTGTAGCGCTGAGGCGCCACGCCGATGCAGACTTGGGGTGGCCTGAGGGAGACTGACATGTACATGCCGAGGGTGATTATGTTGGGGTTACCCTCCTTGTCCACGCAGGTGGCCATCACCACCGGCGGTGGCGGCCCCGGCTGAAGAAGCCTGCCCTTAGGCATCTCTATCTTGTCCATGGTTGATGATCTGGGATCATCCGATAAAAATGAAGCGAAGGAAAACAGCCACCTCAGGCTCCTCCAGTCGGCTACGTTGGCCTTCTTGACGATCTCGTAACCTAGCCTGTCGTCCTTTATGCTGAGGATGGAGTTGACGCCGGGCTCCGTCTTCTCTCTCCAAGCACACCAGAAACACGGGTCACATGGCTTCACGTTATGGACTATCCCTCCCAGCATGATCGTGGGGGCGCTGTCCCAGTTGGTTTTAACACGAGTGTCTCAAGATGCTTCGCCACAGATCGTATGACGGTGACCCCTAGCCTTGGGTTTAAATAGCCGGCTACACTCCAATAGATAAAACAGGGCTGAGCAGGTTGTCACGTGGAAGAGAGTACGATGGAGCCATCACCATATTCTCCCCAGAGGGACGCATCTACCAGGTCGAGTACGCGCTGGAGCTTGTCAAGAGGGGCAGCCCCATAGTCGGCGTCAAGTGCCCCGACGGCGTCGTCCTGGCCGCCGTGGAGCCCAAGCAGAGCAGGCTGGCGGCCCAGATAAACAGCAAGAAGATATACCAGATCGACGAGCATGTCGCCGTCGCCATCGCCGGCCTGAGCCCCGACGCGAGGGTGCTCGTCAGGCAGGCCAGGTACGTTGCCCAGGGCAACAGGATGACCTACGACGAGCCGGTTGACGTCGAGAGCCTCACCAGCAGCGTCGGCGACCTCCTCCAGACCTACACCCAGAACGCGGGCGTCAGACCCTTCGGCGTCAGCCTCATATTCGGAGGCGTCGAC
>CAYPNN010000043.1:1225-9004 GCA_964412065.1 uncultured Candidatus Bathyarchaeia archaeon | reverse complement strand
GGGTGGCCCAGGACATCTACGAGATGATAGAGAAGCAGGAGAAGAGGCTCAGCTCCATGGGGGTGGACAGCCGTTACATGAGCAAGGGCAACATCGACGGCGGCCTCACCACCATAGAGGAGAAGAGCCTGGGCGCCATCCGTAAGGGCGGCACCAAGCCCATCCAGGGCGTCCTCTGGAACACGTGGGACAGGTTCGACCTCCCCGACGAGCCTGGCCTGTATCTTCAGGACGGCACGGGCTGGGACGTGCCCAGCGTCACCCACATGGTGGCCGCGGGCGCCCAGGTGGTCTGCTTCACCAGCGGCCGAGGCAGCACCACGGGCCACGCCGTGGCGCCCGTCATCAAGATCACGGGCAACCCCAAGACCTACGCTAACCTCGGCGACAACATGGACATCAACGCCGGCACCATCCTGGACGGCAGCGAGAGCCTCAACAGCGTTGGGCGCCGCATCTTCGACGAGATCGTCTCGGTGGCTAACGGCAAGAAGACGAAGGCGGAGGCGCTGGGGTTCAAGGACTACGTGGTGTTCGGCAGGGACAGGGCGGCGGAGAGGCTCCTGGGCCACTGCTGAGCCTCCGTATTACTTATATACTACCTATTTCCCACCATTCACTGGTGTCTGGGTGGTACAGAAGATATCAATATCCATCTCCGAGGAGCTGGACAAAACCCTCTCCAGCCTAGCCAAGGAGAACAGGATATCCAAGAGCAGGCTCATAGAGAACTACCTCCGGGAAAACCCCAAGGTAATCACAGAGCTTAAGACCCAGGAGAACGTCTGCGCCCTCTGCGAGAAGGAGATAGACAAGGACGAGGTCAGGGTCAACACGCCGCGGTACGGCGTCATCTGCCTCGACTGCTGGACGGAGAAGCAGGGAGAGCTTCTGGAGAGGCAGCCCATCCACCTGGACAAGCAGGACAGGGGCTAACGGGGTATCCTGAAGATCAGCGTCTTACAGCCGTCCCCCCAGTGAGGATCGTCGTAGCATAGTATCTCCTCCCACCCCAACGCAACGAAGAACGGGGCAGCCTCAGAGACTGCCTCGCAGCACATTATGACCACCTCTCTCTCGTAGCAGGTTTCCAGTATGAACGCCATCAGCCTAGCCCCGTACCCCTTACCCCTGTGGCGCTCTGCGACACCCACCCGGCTCAAGTAAAGCGTGTCATGAAGGTTCGTGAAGCTCCTGACGTGGAACGATACGACGCCGCAGATTTCGTCATCGTCCGTCAAAACGTGTGTCTCGTACCCCTTCTCAGTGTCCCTGTGCAGGTACTTCGAAAGGGTGAACGGTTCAGCGTCTTCGTCCGTGTCAAACGACTCGAAGCCTGTGCGGAACTCCTTGTGTAGGTCTCCTTGGTTCAGGCGTCTAACGTGTATACATGCCACCGCCGGAGGCTGTGAATTAGTTGGATCGGATCATGATATAAACAGGGACGTTGATCTCGCGGGGTTTAAGGTCCCTCAGCGTTGCTAAACTGTTATTTACTCTGTTCCACTCATTTTCTCACGAAATGGAGTACTTCGCCCAAGCCTACGAGGAGCTGATAAAAAGCATCTCCGCCGCCCTCCGCGGCCTCGACAGAGGGGAGGTTGAGACTCTGCTTGAGAACCTTTTAGACACGAGGACTCGGGGCAAGAAGGTGCTCGTCGTGGGCGCCGGCAGGAGCGGCCTGGTGGGCAAGGCGTTCGCCATGCGCCTCATGCACCTGGGCTTCCAAGTCTACGTGCTGGGCGAGACCATCAACCCCAACGTCGGCGACGGCGACATGGTCATAGTCATCTCCGGGAGCGGCAAGACCACGGTGCCCCTGGCCGCCGCCCAGATGGCCAGGAGCCTCAACGCCAAGGTCATCGCGATCACCAGTCAGGAGGAGTCGCCGTTGGCTCAGACGGCGGACCTCGTCGTTGACATCCCAGGCAGGGAGGACATCGCCGCGGAGGACGAGTACCACATAAGGCAGCTGAAGGGGCAGCATGAGAGCCTGGCTCCCATGGGAACCATGTTCGAGGACACGACGATGATATTCCTGGACTCGATCATAGCCGAGCTGATGAACAGGCTGGGCCTCAGCGTGGACGCCATGAGGGAGAGGCACGCGACAATAGAGTAGGGTTAGGGTCTGGCTACATCTCGGCTAGGACGACGTCGTCGTACTCCTTCTCCAGGAGGTACTTGTGGCGGAGCTCCTCCTTGGCGAAGTTGTTGAACATCTTCCCAAGCTCGGTGTCTCTGAACCTGCGGGCTATCTGTACGTAGAAGTCGTGGGTCGCCTTCTCCCGCTGCGCCGCGAATATGAGTATCTGCGGGTAGTCGGCCTGCGGGTCCAGCGGGACCTTGACCAGCTTATCCGTGATCTTGAGGTCAGGTATGTGCTCCTTCAGCGTCCTCATCTTGACGTTCTTGGGGTCCTTGAGCCCCTCTAGGAAGTACTCGCGGTGCCGTTTCTCGTCGGCTGCGAGCTCCGTGAGCAGCTTCTTTGCTCCGGGGTACGTGGCCTTCTTCGCCGTCCCGGTGTAGAGGGTGTAGCTCTCCAGCTCCATCTCGGCGCCCACCTCAAGCGCCCTCTCGATGGTCCAGTTCTCTGTCTCCGTCGTCATCCTGTTTTCACATCTGACGGGGCAATATAAGGCTAAGGATAACGTGTATAAGTAGCTGGAGGCGCATCAAATGCTATGAAGCCCACGGGCAGCGTCAACGTCGAGATCATCGCCACCGGGGACGAGCTCCTCTACGGAAGGATTCTTGACACTAACAGCCACTGGATGGCCCAGCGCGTCGCCGAGCTGGGCGCCAAGCTCAGGCGAGTCACCGTGATCGGGGACGAGCCGGAGACCATCGCGGCGGAGCTGCACGACGCTTTGAAGCGGGACGCCCACTTCATCATCTTCAGCGGCGGCCTGGGCCCCAGCGAGGACGACCTCACGGTGGACAGCATCGGGGAAGCGCTTGGGCGGAGGACGGTCATAGACGAGGAGGGAGCCGGGAAGATCAGGGCCGTGTACCGGCGGCGGGGCATCACCGACGAGGCCGCTCACCGCCGCGGCGAACGCATGGCCCGGGTGCTCGAGGGCAGCACACCCATGAACAACCCAGTCGGGTTCGCGGTGGGCATGTGCGTCGAGGAAGCGGGTAAGAGGATATGCACGCTCCCCGGAGTCCCATCCGAGATGAAGAGCATGTTCGACGCCCACGTCGCCCCCATGATCGCGGGCACCGCCACCAGCGTCTTCCACGCCAGAACCTATAACGTCAGCATGGTGTGGAAGGACTTCTTCCCCCTCTACAGGCAGATGCAGACAGACTACCCGGACACGTACATCAAGAACGCGGCGACGCCGCCCGTGGACGGCGAGGACAGGGACAAGGTCCACACGATAAAGGTGGACTTCGTGTTGGAGGCTCCTACGCTTGAGGAGGCTGAGGGGAAGATGGACGCCCTCATCGCCGACTATCGGCGACGGATCGAGGCTGTAGGCGGCGGCGAGGTTGCTCCAGTCTAGACGTGGAACCCTTCTTATCTGATGGCTCACATGTACCCCTGAACAGGTGAGCCGGTAATGTGGAGACTTCTCGACTTGGGAGCCGTCGACGGCTACACCATGACCAACCTCTACGAGGCCGTGGGCCACGCCGTGAGCAGCGGCGGGGCGCCTGACACGCTGATACTCAACCACCCGGGGAAGCCCTTCGTGAACATAGGGTACCACCAGCTCATGGACAAAGAGATCGACGTCCGGTACGCCAAGAGCCAGGGGTTCGACCTAGTTCGCCGCACCATAGGCGGCGGCGCCATCCTGGACGGACCATGGGAGCAAGACTATTTCGTGGTGGTGAACAGGGGCAGCCCCGAGTGCCCCGCGACAGTCCCAGAGTTCTACGGGAAGTTCATGAAACCACCGTTGATGGCCCTCAGGAGGCTGGGGCTAGACGCCCAGATCAGGCCACCGAACGACATACTGGTCGGCGGGAGAAAGATCAGCGGCAACGGAGCCGTCACGGTGGAGGGCGCCAACGTCTTGGCTGGCGACCTGCTGCTGGAGACGCCGACGGAATTGATGGGCAGGATCATAAAGGCTCCCGATGAGAAGTTCAGCGATAAGGTGGCAAAGAGCATGGGGGAATGGCTCACCTCAATCCGGAAGGAGCTCGGTGAGGAGACGCCGAGAAGCCGAGTCAAGAAGCTGCTGGTCGAAGAATTCAGTGGAGAGCTGGCGACCGCCTTGGAGCCCGGAGAGCTCACGGAGGGCGAGAAGGAGACGCTTGCTAGACTCGTGGAGGAGCGGAGGACGATGGACTGGATCTACAGCAAGGACAACGACTTCAGGAGTCTACTCCCCGATGTTAGAGCCACCAAGGTGAGAGGCGGAGTGATGGTCTCGGAAGCCGTCCACAAAGCCGGGAAGATGATCCGCGTCATCCTCGTCTCCGAGGAGAACAGGATAGCGGGGGTGAGCCTCTCAGGCGACTTCTTCACGCAGCCCTACACCGGGGTGGTGAGGAGTCTTGAAAGATCTCTGGCGGGAACAACGCTTGAGGTAGACGAGCTGAGGAAGGCCGTCGGGGACGCATTCGAGAACTTGGGGCTCGTGACGTTCGGCGTGAGCCAAGACGACTTCGTTGAGGCTATACTCAAGGCGAGGGTGGAGAGCTAGTCTCTTACTACCAGTGTCCCCAGGTCGAGGAAGTCCTTCTCTCCCCTGAAGTACGCCTCAAGGGCGCCCGGTAGCTCCGCGACGCTCAGGCTCACCTGCTCCCAGGTGTCTCTGTCCCTGATGGTCAGCGCGTCGCCGTCCAGGGTGTCGTAGTCCACAGCCACCGCCAGGGGGACGCCGATCTCGTCGACCCTGGCATACCTTCTACCTATGCTGCCAGCCTCGTCGTAGACCACCCAGAACCCCTTGTCCAGGAGGAGGCTATGCACCTCCCGGGCCTTCTCGGGGAGGCCGTCCTTGGTGACCAGCGGGAACACGGCGACCTGGTAAGGCGCCAGCTCCCTAGGAAGATGGAAGACGTTGCGCTTCTGCTTCCGCTCGTACGTCGCCTCCAGCACGGAGAGGAACAGCCTGTCTAGGCCGTAGCTGGGCTCCACCACGTGGGGTATGAACCTCGTGCCGTCCTCCCTCAGCACCGTCATGTCCACGCCGGACGCCTCCATGTGGCTCCTGAGGTCGTAGTCCGTCCTGTATGCACAGCCCGACATCTCGATCCATCCCCAGGTCTCGAACAACACCTCGTGGTCGTAGGTCTGGGCGCTGTAGTGGGCGCGTTCGTTGGGTAGGTGCGCCCTGAACCTCTGCTTCTCAGGGGGCATGCCAAGGGCCGTGATGAACCTCTGGCTGACGCCCATGAAGTAGCCCTGCCACTCGGTGAGTATGAGGCCCCGCTCCACGGCTTCACCGATGGACAGCTCCAGCGGCTCCTTTACCTCTTTCTCTTCCATCTCCTCGGTGAAGAGCTTGATCACGACGTCCTCGACCTCGCTGAGCCACGGGCACCCCGGGTCCTGGGGGTCGAAGAAGAGCTCCAGCTCCATGATGGTGAACTCGCGGACCCTTATGCCGCTCCTCCTTGGGCTAATCTCGTTCCTCATCACCTTGCTGCTCTGGGCGATGGCGAAGGGCAGCCTCTCGCGTGCGTGCTGGTAGCCTCGCTTGTAGTTGAGGAACATGGCCTGGGCCGTCTCCGGGCGGGCGTACCCGATCTCTCCGCCGGTCGCCCCTATCTCGGTCTTGAACATGGTGAGGAACAGCGTGGGCTCCTTGAGCTCGCCGCCGCAGACGGGGCACCTGATCCTGTGCTCAACCATGAGCCGCTTGATGGCGTCGCCTCCCAAGGCCTCCACGTTCTCCAGGCCCGTCTTGTCCTCTATGAGGTGGTCTGCCCTGAAGCTCCTGCCGCACTGGGTGCACTCGGCGGAGTACTCCTTGAAGTTCTCCAGGTGCCCCGAAGCCTCAAACACCCTCTCGGGGTTGATGACGGGGTCGTCCAGCTCCAGGAAGCCCTGCCTGCGTACGAAGTACTCCTTCCAGAAGGCCTCGATGTTCCGCTTAAGCTTGGTGCCCAGGTCGCCGTATGTGACGTACCCGCTCATGCCGCCGTATATCTCGAAGCTTGGCCAGTAGAAGCCCCGCCTCTTCGCTATCTCGGATATTATATCGTACTTTGTCTTTGGAGGCAACGTTATCAGAGCGAGAAAAGGGTGCAGCGGTTATAAAAGTGTGGGGCTACTCGACGACCGGCCTGAACTTGTAGCCGTACTGGATGATGCCTGCGCTGCCGTCCTCCTTGACCCTGCGAAACACGGCCTCGACTCTCATCCCGGCATGGACTTCCTCGGGGTCTACATCCACCACCTGGCTCAGCAGCTTCATGCCGTCCGCAAGCTCGATGAGCGCCACCACGTAGGGCTTATACTTCTCGAAGCCTATGGGAGGGTTTCTGATGACCGTCCACGTGATCACCTTCCCGGTTTCCGCTAGCTTGTAGTCCTTGAACTCGGTGGAGCCGCAGTTGGTGCAGACTGGGCGCGCGGGGAAGAACTTGGCCCCACAGCCTGCGCACTCCTCGCCCAGCAGCCGGTACCGAGGCACCTCCTCCCTCCAGTAGCGTGGTACGCTCATGGGCCTAGCCTCCTCAAGATGGTTACCGCACACGTGGAGCCCAGGCCTCCCATGTTCTGGGCCAGCCCAACCTTGGCACCCTCTACCTGGTGGTCACCCGCAGCGCCCCTGAGCTGCAGGGCGACCTCGGCTACCTGGTAGACTCCGGTGGCGCCCAGCGGGTTGCCTCGGGCCTTGAGGCCGCCGAAAGTGTTCGTAGGTATCTCGCCGTCTCTGGCTGCGCCTCCCTCGGCCACAAGCTTCGCGGCTTTTCCCCTCTCGACGAGCCCGAGGCTCTCCAGGCTGAGGACTCCATTGATAGTGAAGTCGTCATGAACCTCGACCAGATCGATGTCGCCGGGCTTCACGGCTGCCAGCTTGTAAGCCTTCTCGGCGGCTGTCTTGACGGCGCCCAACATGAGAGGGTCCTTCCTCATGGTGAGGCTGCAGTAATCCGTAGCGACCGCCGTGGCGGCGACCTCGACGCCCTCGGTGTCCGCTGGGACTAGCACGGCGGCGGCGGCCCCGTCTCCGACGCCCGCGCACTCCATCATGTGTATCGGGTCCGCCTCCATCGGGCTGTCCATGGCCCTCTCGATGCTCATCCTGAACGGGTACTGGGCGTGCCTGCAGCCAACCGCGTTGTCGTGGCACTGAACGGCCATCATGCCCACATCGCTGGGCTCAGCGTAGATGTCAAGGTAGAGCCTGTGGAGCATGGCGCTTAGCCCTGCCTTGGTGACGCCCGTGTAGGCCGAATACTCCTGCTCCTCCTCCATCACGAGGCTCTTGGCGGCAACCTCGGGGAGGACGTCGCTCATCTTCTCGACGCCCGCCACCAGCACGCAGTCGCTGTACCCGGAGGCCACCGCCTTGACGGCCTCGTGGAACGCGACGCCTCCGCTGGCTGAGCCCGCCTCCACCCTGACGGCGTGCAACCCCGGCCTGGCTACGGCATCAGCCATGAGCGCGCCCATGTTTAGCTGTTCCTGCATGAGTGTGCCGCTCATGTTGCCAACGTAGAGGCCGTCTATGTCGGCTCCGCCAGCGTCCTTCATAGCCTGAAGCGCGGCGTCCGCGAAGAGGTCACAGATGGGCTTGCCCCAGTGCTCGCTCACCTTCACGAGGCCGACGCCAGCCACAGCTACCTTCCTCATTGGATGATCTG
>CAYPNN010000043.1:0-1215 GCA_964412065.1 uncultured Candidatus Bathyarchaeia archaeon | reverse complement strand
ACCTGAGGTACGTGGCGTAGTCCACGTACTTCTTGCGGTCGATGAAGCTGGCCAGCTTCGGCCCACCACGCTTCTCGGTTATCGCCTCCTGGACCGTGAATATGAAGGCGTCGCTGCCGCTGCCGGAGCCGTAGCTCACCGCGAATATCCTGTTGTCGGGCTCGGCTATATCCAGCGTCGCGACGAGGCCTACCAGGGTGCTTCCGGCGTACGTGTTCCCGATCTTGGGGGCCACGAGCCCCGGGTCGATCTGGTCCATGGTGAAACCGAGTCCCCTGCCCACGCGTATAGGGAACTTGGTGTTGGGCTGGTGGAACACCGCGTAATTGAAGTCCTCGGGCTTGTAGCCGGTCTCCGTCAGTAACCCCTTGGACGCGCCCTGGATGTGTTTGAAGTACGCTGGCTCGCCCGTGAACCTGCTCCCGTGCCTAGGGTACATCTCCTTGGCCCGCCTCCAGAAGTCGGGCGTATCCGTCACGTAGCTGTACGAGGCCTCAAGGTAGGCGACTGTGTCGGCGCTCCGTTCCGCGAAGATAAACGCGGCTCCGCCGCACGCTGCGGTGTACTCAAGCGCGTCCGCCGGCCTCCCCTGAGCGGTGTCCGCCCCAATCGCCATGGCGTACCTGACCATACCGCTGCCCACCATGCCGATGCAGTTCTGCATGGCCTCAGTACCAGCCTTGCACGCGAACTCGTAGTCCGCGGTGGACACGCTCGGGGTGGCGCCTATGGCCTCGGCCACTATGGTGCCGCTTGGCTTAACCGCGTAGGGTTTGGACTCGGTGCCAACGTAGACGGCGCCTATCTCGGATGGGTCTACACCTGCGCGTCTCACAGCCTGCTTCGCCGCCTCCACCGAGATGGTCACTGTGTCCTCGTCTGGCGCCACCACGGATTTCTCCTCAACCGGGGCGCCGCTTCCCCCCCAGACCCTGTTCACCTCGTCGGCCTTCAGCCGGTACATGGGGACGTAGGCACCGTACCCCACGATGCCTACCTGTCTAGCTGTCTTCAAAGGTGATCACTTACGAAATTATATCGATCAAACATGCCTGCATCGTATTTAAATCTGCTCGACAGTGAACGAAGACTAAAACGACGAGGGACGAACATCACACATCCTTTGGGCTTGGGGAGGCTACAAGGTCACCTGTTTAGACTCCGGTCTAAGCTGAAGCACCACGAACAGGCCGAGACCGAGCAGGGAGATGGCCG
>CAYPNN010000042.1:0-9032 GCA_964412065.1 uncultured Candidatus Bathyarchaeia archaeon | reverse complement strand
GGGATCTGGCTCGCCTGGGTCTAGGGATGCTCGACCTTGTGGTCGGTGTATCGGCTTCCGGCTCCACCCCTTACGTGCTGGGAGCTATGAAGTACGCGAGAAGCCTGGGGGCTCACACCGTCGGCGTGACTAATAACATGGATACGCCCCTGTCGATGGTGGTCGACGTGGCCATCGAGGCCGTGGTGGGTCCAGAGGTTGTGGCGGGCTCGACGAGGATGAAGGCTGGCACGGCTCAGAAGATGGTGCTCAACATGATGACCACCGCCGCCATGGTGAAGCTGGGGCTGGTGCACGACGGCTACATGGTTGGGGTCCAAGCCGGCAGTAGGAAGCTCGCAGACCGCAGCGTGGGGATGTTAACCGAGATAACGGGCGTGGACACGGCGGAAGCCGAGGGCCTCCTCACGGCCGCCGGGGGCGACGTCCGCGTCGCGATACTCCTAGCGATGACCGATATGACGCCGGACGAGGCGAGGGCGTCCCTAACCGGGTGGGTGTCGCTGAGGGAGATACTGAGGAGAAGAGGCGCAGAGACTTGAACGCCATGCATGGAACACAACCAGACGGGAGTGATCAGGCCCCTTGACCGTCGCGACAGGGCTCGACGTGCTGCTCAAGGACCCGGCGAAGCAGCTGGGGTCACAGGCCGTGGCATTAGTCACCAACCACACCGGGGTGACGCGTACCCTGGGGTCCGCCCTCGACGCCTTCCACGCAAACCCGGAGATCAAGCTGGCGGCGGCGTTCGGCCCCGAGCACGGGGCCAGGGGCGACGTACAGGACGCCCTGGGCGTCGAGTCCCACGTGGAAGGGTACACCGGGCTGCAAGTTTACAGCCTCTACGGCGACCACGTTAAGCCCGCGCCGGTGGCGCTGGACGGCGTCGACGCCATGGTGTTCGACATCCAGGACTGCGGGGCGCGGTTCTACACGTACGTGTCCACCCTCACCCACTGCATGGAGGCAGCCGGGGAGAACGGCGTCTCCATGGTCGTCCTGGACAGGCCCAACCCCGTGAACGGGGAGACGGTCGAGGGGGACATACTGGAGCCGGGCTACGAGTCCTTCGTCGGGCTGCACCCCATCCCCGTCCGCCACGGCTTGACCATGGGCGAGTTGGCTTCGTTCATCAACCGGGGCATCGGGTGCGACCTCAGCGTGGTGGAGATGACGGGCTGGGACAGGGGCATGTGGTTCGACGAGACGGGGCTCCCATGGGTGCAGCCCAGCCCCAACCTGCCCACCCTGGACACAGCGACGGTGTACCCCGGGGCCTGCCTCTTCGAGGGCGTCAACGCGTCGGAGGGCAGGGGCACCACCAGGCCCTTCGAGTACCTCGGCGCCCCCTGGGTGGACGGCAGAGAATGGGCGTCCACCCTCAACGGCCTGGGCCTCCCCGGCGTCGGGTTCAGGGCCTGCTATTTCACCCCCACGTTCTGGCGGTACAGAGGCGAGAGCTGCGGAGGCGTCCAGGTGCATGTCACGGATCGTGACTCGTTCAAGCCCGTGGAGACCGGCGTCCACTTGTTGAGTACCCTGATGAAGCTTCACCCAGGCAGCTTCAGGTTCAACGAGCCCACCTACGAGGAGAGGCGGCACTTCGACCTCCTCGCCGGAACCGACCGCCTGAGGCTCAGCCTACTGGAAGGTGTGCCTGTGATGGAGATCGCGGCCTCATGGGAGCCGGGGCTTGGGCGCTTCAAGGACGAGCGTAGCTCCATTCTGCTGTACGGGGAGGGCTCCGGATGAGCGGTTACACCCTGAGGGGCACGGTGGTGACTCCCTTCGAGCTCATATCCCACGGCCAGGTGGAGATCGCCGGCGGCAAGGTGCTGTACGCGGGCCCGAGGAAGCACCCCTACGGCGAGGTGAGGGACCACGGCGACGACCTCATATGCCCGGGCCTCATCGACGTCCACGTACACGGCGGAGCCGGGTACGACGCCATGGACGACGCCCCTGAGGCCATGGAATGCATCTCAGGCTACCTTGCGGCCGGAGGCGTGACGGGGTTCCTAGCGACCACGCAGACGGCTCCCAGCAGAGACCTACTCGAATCCGTGAGACGCCTGGTCGGGTCCGCGGAGGCGGGGCTCGGCGGGGCCAGGCTGCTCGGGCTTCACCTAGAGGGCCCCTACCTCAGCGAGGGGAAACGCGGAGCCCAGCACGGCGGCTCCATACGCGCCCCCGACACGGATGAGCTCGAGGCGCTCCTCGGAGCGGCGGGCACTTGGATGAAGATAATGACGCTCGCCCCCGAGGCACCCGGGGCTCTGGACGCTATAAGCTGG
This sequence comes from uncultured Candidatus Bathyarchaeia archaeon, assembly GCA_964412065.1. Taxonomy (GTDB): domain Archaea; phylum Thermoproteota; class Bathyarchaeia; order TCS64; family TCS64; genus RBG-16-57-9. The sequence goes on along the minus strand of CAYPNN010000042.1, from coordinate 6,738 downwards.
CTGGCGGACCATGGGGTCGTGGCTTCGGCTGGGCACACAGACGCCGACTACGAGACGGCGTTGGAGGCGTTCGGCCAAGGCCTGAGTCACATAAGCCACCTCTACAACGGCATGAGGGGCCTCCACCACAGGGAGCCGGGGATACTGGGCGCCGCCCTGACCGATGGAAGGGTCTCGGTGGAGCTCATCGCCGACGGCCTGCACGTCCACCCCGCCGCGCTGCGGCTCGCCACCCTCTGCAAGGGCCCGGCCAAGACCGTCCTAGTCTCAGACAGCATAAAGCCCGCCGGGCTGCCCGACGGCGAGTACGCCTACAGGGGCAGACGTTTGATACTCAGGGACGGCTTGGTATGGCTGCCCGACGGCGTCATCGCAGGCAGCTCCATCAGGCTCAACGACGCGGTCAGGGTGATGGTCGAGGAAGTCAGTTTCTCTGTCACGGAGGCCGTCCAGATGGCGTCCAACACGCCTGCCCGGGTGCTGAGGCTTACCCCGGGCAAGGGCAGGCTCGCGGAGGGCTCAGACGCCGACGTCACCGTGATGGACTGGCGTTTCAACGTCAAGGAAACCATAGTGGACGGCGAGACCGTGTACAGGGGCGCAGAGTGATGGGGTACGACATCGTCCAGAGGCTGCGCGGGAAGCATGTGCGCCTCGTCTTGGGCCTCATGTCAGGCACCTCGGCCGACGGTGTCACCGCCGCCGTAACGGAGATCACCGGCACAGGCGTGGACGCCGAGGTCAGGCTCATCGCCCACAGGACGTACCCCTACCCCGCCGCGGTCCGTGAGAGGCTGTTCACCCTTTTCGGGGACGGCGCGTCGGGGCTCAGCGAGGCATCCGAGCTGAACATGCTCGTCGGGCAACTGTTCGCGGACGCAGCCGAAGGCATCGCAGGCGAGGCTGGGCTCAAGCCGGGGGAGATCGATCTAGTCGGCTCCCACGGCCAGACTGTCTGGCACCAGCCATGCCTCAAGGAGGCCGCGGGTCACCGTTACAGGAGCACCATGCAGATCGGGGAGCCGGCGGTCATCGCCGCCCGGACCGGGCTGCCCGTGGTCGCAGACTTCAGGAAGGCTGACATGGCAGCCGGCGGTGAGGGGGCGCCCCTGACGCCGTACCTCGACTATGTCCTCCATCGGTCGCCCACGGCGTCTAGGGTGTTGCAGAACATAGGCGGCATCGCCAACCTCACTTATCTACCCGCTGTCTGCGAGGTCGACGACGTAGTGGCGTTCGACACGGGCCCAGGGAACATGATAGTGGACGCCGCCGCCGGCCATTACGCGGGTCTCAGCCACGATGTAGACGGGACGCTGGCGAGAAGCGGGGAGCCGAACAAGTCTCTTCTGGAGGAGCTGTTGACGCACCCCTACTACGGGAGGAGGCCGCCTAAGAGCACGGGCCGGGAGGACTTCGGGGAGCAGTACGCCTCCGAGGTGTTCAGCCGAGCCGACTCCCGCGGGCTGAGCCCCGGAGAAGTGGTCGCAACCGTCACCGAGCTCACCGTCGAGTCTATAGCCCGGGCCTATGAAGACCACCTCCCCGGACCCGTGGACGAGGTATACATCAGTGGCGGCGGCTCCAGCAATCCCTACCTCGTCGAGCGTCTGCGGCTCAGGATGGGGGCCCCCGTATACGACTACTCGAGGCTGGGCTACCCGTCGGAGGCCAAGGAGGCGCTGCTGATGGCGCTTCTGGCGAACGAGCACATCATGGGGACGCCGTGCAACATCCCAGCCGCCACCGGCGCAGAAAGGAGGGTCGTGCTGGGCTCCCTGACGCTTCCCTGAGACATTTATATTCGCCTCAGCCGTCATTCACCGTTGTGAGTCAATTGGATCAAGCTGTTCTCAGCGAGGCTTTGTCGAGGGTCGACGAGGCGAGGATCGTGGAGCTGGCCAAGGAGCTGGTCAAGGTGCCCAGCGTCTCCGGGGAGGAGAGGGCGGTGATGCACCGTGCCAGGGAGCTCCTTGAGGAGATAGGGGTCGGGGTCGAGCTCCACGGCTCCGAGGAGCGGCCCATAATCGACGCTGTTGTGAACCCTGGCGCCGAGAGGCTGCTGGTGTTCAACGGCCACCTGGACGTCGTGCCCATCGCGAAGCCGGACGCCTGGACCAAGGCGCCCTGGGACCCTGTGCTGATGGACGGGAGGCTCTACGGCCGCGGCGCCAGCGACATGAAGAGCAGCTGCGCCGTCATGATCCACGTGCTGGAGATACTGAAGGACATGGGGCTGCCCCTCGGCGTGGGGGTCCAATTGGTGCCGGACGAGGAGAGGGGCGCCAGCTTCGGCTCCAAGGTGCTGGTCGAGAAGATCACGAGGGGCGAGATGAGGCGCCCCGACTACGTGGTGATAGGAGAGCAGAGCAACCTCAAGGTGAGGGTGGCGGAGCGGGGCATTTTCGGGTTCCAGGTCAAGTTCCACGGCAGGGCGGCCCACACCGCGGCTTCACGCATCACGGGGATCAACGCAATCGCCAAGGCGAGCAAGGGTGTGCTTGCGCTGGAGCACCACATCGACAAGTTCCACGAGTGGATAGGCCACCCCATGCAGAGCGTCAACATCATCGAGGGCGGGACGGTGAGCAACCAGGTGCCCGCAGAGTGCACCATCACCGTGGACCGCCGCCTCGTAATCGGGGAGACCGCCGACGACGTCGTAGCCGAGGTGAAGGCTGACCTGGACGAGGCGGGGGAGGGGGACCCCGACTGGAGCTGGGAGATAGTCGCCCCCAGGGACGAGAACGGGGGATGGGTCTACACGCCCGCCAACTACACGCCGCCGGACTCGGAGCTGGGCGAGGCGTTCATGGACGCCGTCCCGGCGGCCCTGGGCGTCGAGCCCGAGCTGTACGTTGAGTGGGCGGGAAGCACCGACGGCCGCCTCTACAGGCAGGCGGGGATACAGACCATCGGCTTCGGCCCCATAGGGTTCGGCGCCCACGGCCCGGACGAGTTCGTCCTCGTGGATAGCTTGGTGAAGACAGCCAAAGTATACTTAGCTCTGGCGCTGAGGCTGGCCGAGGGCTAGTCTCTTACATCTTAATCCCAAAGTCTTCGACGCTTCTCTCACAAACTCTACGTACTCTGGGCTCGTGGAGTCGAGGCGCTTGATGAACTCGGAGTAGAAATTGACATTGTTCTCGTTTATGAGCTCCTCGATGTCTACCCTCCATTCTGCCAGCGCCGCGTAAGAATTCGAGCCTCACGCTAAACTTCATCGTACTCCTGTTGAGCTACCTCGCCCTATCAAAAAATCGGACGGTCCGACCATTTAATAGTGAGATGCATGAGGGAGATATGGCGGTTTCATGAACAAGATAGGGAACGTCTTCGTGGAGGAGTCGCCGAACGAGGAATCTTTCACTGAGATTATCAAGAGGCTTGATCTGAAGCCCCCGGTCATCATCAAGCCGAACTGGGGCTTCTCCGTCTGCTTCACCGAGGCGACGATCCTGGACTGGGTCCTCTCCGCCGTCGACGGCGACGCCCTCGTGGTGGAGAGCTACGGATGGGCGAGAACCAAGGAAACCCTCGAGACGGGGGGCTGGGGATCCTTAGAGCCGGAGGACCTCCGGAGGAGCGACAGGTGGTTCCTTGATTACTCGGGCATAGGGAACGTCTTGGAGAAGCACAGCGTCGAGTTCTTGAACATCACCGAGGAGAACTGGGGCGGCCGTACGGCAGCCCCGGAGCTGATACGGGAGGCCGTTGAAGAGAAGCATTCCTCCCTTGAGCGGGAGGATTTCCTAGGCTTCGTCCCTGAGAGGCTCTACGAGATGAAGGGGTGTGACCTGCTCAGCCTGGCAAAGGTGAGGGTGCTGGAAGCCCCCATGCATGTCTCCCTCGCCGTGAAGAACTTCTTCGGGATGATCCCTGGACCCAGCAGGGGGGTGTATCATGGCGAGAAGCACAGCAGGCTCAGCCGGAGCATCGTGGACATCTACAAGGTCTACGACTCCTTGTTCGACGTCAAAGGGGTGGTTGAGGCCGTGCTCACCGCGTCCCTGAGAGACCCCGACACGCTGAAATGGGAGAACATTGAGAACCCCGGCTTCGCCTCGGCATCCGATGATCCTTTGGAGTTGGACGCCGTCGTGGCCGCCCTCCTGGGAAGTGACCCGCACAGCGTCGAGTATCTCAGGCTGGCTGCGGAGACTTTTGGCGGATGGAGTGAGGAGAGCGTCTCCCGTGGGCTGGAGAGCGGGATAAGGATATACTAGGTGCAAAGGTTACCTGGCCTTGACGCTGAGGCTGGCCGAGGGCTTCCCTTATTTGAGTTCCGCTATAGCCTCGACGAGGTTCATGGCGAGCCTCTGGTTGTCCGCCGTGTATATCCAGGGCTCCATGAGCCAAGTGATGTCCCCGAAGGCGACCACGGTGCTGTTGCCCTTGTCGATGACGGAGACGGTTGCGTAGACCCTCGTCTGCTCCGACACCGAGTCGTAGGTGCTGTACGATGCGTAGGCGGCGTCGGCGTCGGTGGTGCTCAGGTAGGTGGACGTGAAGAACACCAGCGTGTCCAGCCCCTCGGTGAGGAACGTGTCCTCGAACTGGGTCACCTTCACGTTCCTGTAGAAGCCGTGGTAGTTCACCATGTTGTAGAGGTAGCCTTTCCCGAAGTGGAGGCCCCAGTGGTTGGCGAGGCTGTTGATGGCTCCCTGCATCACGGTCGTGTCCAGGAACTCGACGCTGGCGTCGCTCAGGAGCACGAGCATGCCGCCGCCCTCCACGAACTCCTTGATGGCGGTGTACTGCTCGTAGGTGTATCCCTGCGTCGGCGCGGCTATGAAGAGGCACGTGGCGTTGCCCAGCGCCGCCTCGACGCTGTCCCAGCTGCTACCGTACCCCATGAAGACTCCGCGCTTGGAGAGCTCCGCCGATAGATAGTCGAGAACGTAGGGGCTCACCCTGTTGCCGTGGCTCCTGTCCACCACCACCTGCCCGATGGTCTTCACCTCCTCCGTCACGTTTCCCTCGGGCTCCTCGCCGCCGTTCTCCATGACCACGTCCCTGGGCATGTAGAGGTAGTATAGGGCAGGCGGCGGGTTGGCCTCGTTCAGCTCGCCGATGCTGGGGTACTCTAGGTTTATGGTCACTGTGGTATCGGCCACCCTAGCCACGAGGCTGTCGACGGTGTATGTCTCAAGCCCCGCGAGCTCGGCGGCGTAGCTGATGGCCGACTGCCTGCTCCCTATCTCGTCGACGAGGCCCTGGTTCACGGCCTCCCCGCCCAGGTAGACGCCGCCCCTCTTCAGCTCGTTCATGGCCAGGTTGAGTCTGGTTCCCCTGCCTTCGCTGACGGAGGAGGCGAAACTTTCAAGGGCCTTGGTGATGTTGAACGGGAACAGCGCGGGGCTGAAGCCCGTGATCTTCTGGGGACCCGACTCGAAGGTGGACTCGCTGGGCACGAGGAAGCCCGGGCCCACGCCGATGACGCCGACGTTCCCCACCATGGAGGTTGGCTGGGCGTAGATCTGGTCCGCCGTCACCGCCAAGTAGTAGCCTCCCGACAGAGCCATGGAGGCCGACGCGACGACGGGCTTCTTCTCCTTAAGCTCCAGGAGGTCTAGGTAGACCTGCTCTATGAGGTACGCGGTTCCGCCGGGGGAGTCGATCTCAAGCACAACTGCCTTGACTTCGTCGTCCTCCATGGCCTCGTGAACCGCGGCGGAGAGGATACCCGCGTACTCGGTGTCCTCGATGACTCCCTGGATCTCTAATACGCCGATGACTCCCTTCTTCTTTGATGTCACCGGTGACCCCGGTTCCCACATGAATATCACCGCCATCGCCGCTATCATTATGAACGAGAAGACCGCGAGCGCGACGGCAGCCCTGTTCCTGTTAATCCTCTCCATGCTCCATCTTCACCGGTACCCCAATACTGAGCTTCCGCTTTAATAGGGTTATTCCCAGAACCTTATAACCCGTCGCACCGCCTGATTTCCCTGTCAGACATGAGTGGAAGCATTCTCCCGGGGGAGCCGGAGGCCTTCAGCCTCTTCGGTAGGCTCCTCTACCGGACGCCGCTGCGGCCCGAGGTCCTCGACCAGCAGATCAAGCTGTACCAGGACGCCCTGAGGAGCTGGGAGGAGGACCCAGACGACACCGACAACGTCATATGGCTGGGTAGGCGCACGGCGTACCTGGGCAGGTTCAGGGAAGCCCTAGCCATCTACAGCGTGGGAATCGACAGACACCCTGAGGACCCCCGGTTCTACAGGCACAGGGGCCACAGGTTCATCTCCATACGCCTCTTCGAGAGGGCTGTCGAGGACTTCGAGAGGGCGGCGGAGCTCATGGCCGGGGCACCAGACGAGATGGAGCCAGACGGCATCCCCAACCCCCGCGGCGTCCCCGTGAGCACCCTCCACTTCAACGTCTGGTACCACCTGGGCCTGGCGCGCTACCTGATGGGGGACTTTGAGGCCGCGCTCAGAGCCTGCAGGGAGTGCCTAAAGGTCTCGGAGATAGACGACAGGTACGTCGCCGCCGCCCACTGGGCATGCATGACGCTTAGGCGGCTCGGGAGGAGGTAGGAGGCCGAGACGCTGTTAGGCAGGGTCAGTCCCGAGATGGACATAATCGAGAACCACAACTACCACGACTGCCTCCTCATGTACAAGGGGGAGACATCGCCAGAGGAGCTCATGGAGAAAGCCCGCGGCCAAGGCGCCTGGGGGCTAGTCACCACCGGCTACGGCGTCGCCAACTGGTACAGCTACAACGGCC
>CAYPNN010000041.1:0-9114 GCA_964412065.1 uncultured Candidatus Bathyarchaeia archaeon | reverse complement strand
CACCACATTAGAGTAACAATCAGTCATACAATAAGTGCCTCAATTATTGGCATCAACAGGCGTGAACTGAACATGTTGTTAGCCTTCATTTTAATAACTATAGGCATAAAGATGGTATAATATTAGTAGATTATGCTTATCCCAGAAACAAGTATTATATATACAGAACAGTGATACAAAACTAAGTCTATCATTCATTGAGCCCTGTCACTGCGCTCCTTAAGGGATACCGCTGTGCGGCTCAGTGGATAGGCTACCAAACACGGAAGGAAAAACAATGGCAATAATAGTTACAGGACGAGTAATGACGTTCGTACTAATGGTTCTGACATTCATAGTGATGTACTACTACATGGCGATAAACAAGGAGGAAGAATACCACATCAGGACGATGCCTGCGATGACTGCCATCCCTGAGGCCGTAGGGAGGGCCGCGGAGATGGGGCAACCCGTCTTCTGGACTCCAGGCATCGCAGGTCCCCTTAACGACTCCACGCAAGGGCCTCAGACTCTTGCGGCCATCAGCCTCCTCGAGTACCTGACAGAGGAGTGCGCAAAGGCAGGAGTAGAGTTGGCTGCGTACTGTCCGTTGCCTGACGCCATGCCCCTAGTCGAGGAGACGATGAGAACAGCGTATCTGCGGCAGGGCAAGCCGGAGGAGTTCAGCGTGGAGCAGATCGTCTTCATCGAGGGACAGTCAGCGTACCTAAGCGGCGTGCTGGGATACTTCCAGAGAGCGAGACCTGCATCCAACATACTTGTCGGCGGGTTCTACTACGAGGCCGTCGTAATCGGAGAGGCAGGGAACACCATCGGCGCGATGCAGATCGGCGGAACCAACAACACGCACCAGATGCCGTTCCTAGTGGCTACATGTGACTACATGTTGCTGGCAGAGGAGCTGTTCGCAGCAGGCGCCTCCATCAGCAGGAACCGGGACGAGCTGGGATCCATCAAGGGAGAGGACATCATGAAGCTTCTCCTCGCAGTGATAATCGGCATAGGTTTCCTACTCGGCGCAGTAGGCATCACAGTGATCGCTACTCTATTGGAGGTGTAATGAGAGATGTCACAGATGCTTAAACGAGAAGTCGTGTACGCAATCACCGGCATCGTCACCGTCCTGATGTTCATAGAGTACTTCTTCTTCCCCGAGTCTCAGGCTTGGGCGGAGATGATCAGGACATGGGGGATCATCATCTACAACATCTCCCTCGGGCTCGGCGCCGTGCGTCTAACCATGGCTCACAGCATGAGCATCCAGAGGAAACGGGAAAACTGGCAATACAGCGGTGTTCTACTCGTAGCCCTGGCGGTCATGTTGTTGACCGGCCTGGCCGGGTACTTCACGACAGGCTTACAGACCAGCAACTCGATCTATAACTGGCTGTTCAACTACGTCTACACGCCACTGGGCGCGACGCTTTACCCCATCACAGGGTTCTACATCTTCTCAGCCGCGTACAGGGCCTTCAGGGCTAGGAACGTTGACGCCGCCCTGATGCTCATCGCGGGCTGCTTCGTAATACTGAGCAACGCACCGATTGGTGAGGCAATCTGGGTGGGATTCGTATGGGGCGGTGAATGGTTTAGGTTCACAGGACAGGTTCCTGGAATGAGGACCTTCGCCCTAGTAGGAACCCTCGGAATGATCGCCTACGGCTTCAGAGCGCTACTGGGTAAGGAACGCGGGTTCTACGCGGGAGGCGGAGAGGATTGAGCTTCTCACTAGCCAACATCGACCGCCGGGTATTCTACTGGATACTCTTCATCGCGTTGATGGTGCCATTCCTAAACCCAATCGGGTTCCCCATCAAGATCGCTGAAAACACCAGAGATCTCTATGAGGGTATAACTGGCGACTCAGTGGAGCCTGGTGACGTGTGGATCATCAACTTCGGCTACGGCGTAAGCGCGTGGCCGGAGTGCCACCCCGGAGTGACCGTCTGCACCAAGGCCCTGCTCAGGGAAGGCGCCCACATAATCTTCATTGGACCACACACAGACGTAGAGCTAACATATAACCACCTGCTAGACACGGCTAGTGCTGACTTCGACGCGGCAGAGTATGGTGTAGACTGGGTGTTCCTGGGCTACATCACGGGAGGCGAGTCGGCGATAGCCCAGCTGGCCTCCAACATGCGGAGCGTCTACCCCACAGACCACTTCGGCGCACCTCTTGACAACATCCCCATGATGCAGAACGTAAACACATGGCACGACGTCTCAGGCGTGCTGTCCTCTGACACAGGTGACTGGGGCGGATACTTCCTGACAATGTGGCAGGAAGCATACGGTGTACCGATGGCGCAGATCGGGATCGCGATGCTGGGCTCGACGGGTATCCCCAGATGGCTCGCCGGCAACTACTTCGGCATGAGCGTCGGCTCAAGAGGCGGCGCCGAGCTGGAGATGCTGATCGGTGAGCCGGGTGACGCGATCATAGCCATGGACAGCATCAGCGTGAGCCACCTGCTCATAGTGATAGCCGTTATACTGGCTAACGTTGGCCTGCTAATGGAAAGAGGGAGGAGAAGCTAAATGGCGTATCCAACAGCTACATGGGACTTGATCGGTCTCTGGACCGGCTGGGTCCTGATGCTAATGATCTACAGCTACCCGCTGTACAAGGAGAACCCGGTTTACCGGTTCGCGGAGCACCTCTACATCGCCGTCATGCTGGCGGTTAGCCTAACGGTGAACTTCAGCAACGTCATGAGGATGTGTATTACCCCGCTGATGCAGGGAAACATAACGATGATCGTGCCACTTGTGCTAGGTCTCATGATCTACGCGATGCTTATACCTGAGTACAGGTGGGTCAGCAGATACCCCATCGCGTTACTGGTAGGAGCCGGCTTCGGCCTTGGCATAAGAGGATCCATCGGCCCCAACATCCAGGACGCCATCGTGAGCACCATCACGAGGCCGACGGACGGAGGAGCCATGGCGTGGATCAACTTCCTGTACATAGCTGTAGGGCTAATCTGCAGCACACTGTACTTCCTGTTGACCTACGAGCACAGTGGAGCGATGCAGGTACCCACAAGGATAGGCCGCCTGTTCATCATGGTCGCCCTGGGAGCCTACTTCGGCAACACCGTTCTCTTCAGGTTCACGATGCTGACGGGCAGAGCGCAGTTCTTCCTACAGGTCCTGAAGCTAATACCGATGTAACAGACCCACTTTTTATTTTCTCAATTTTTCTTTGGCGTCCTAGCAGATATTATAAGCTGTTACGGGTGAGTCATGTTGATCGCCTTGGACACCGAGACGCTGGACGAGCTGCTTTCGGACGAGCGCATACTGAATCGGGTGAAGCTGGAGTGTCTGTTGACGCCTTACATGGGGCTGAGGCGTGTCAGCCAGATCACGATCCCCGCCGAGTTCCCGGGCAGCATTGAGATGGGGCAGAGGATAGACAGCGCCGTCAAGCCCTACATAGATAGGCTTCAGGCCATAAAGGACCCCAGAGCCAAGGTGCATGCCATACGAGAGACTAGGAAGCTAATGGAGACGCAGTTCGAGGCGGTGGTCGAGAACTCTGAGCCCTACAAAGTGTACTATAGTTGGAGTGACAGGCTCGGGTTAAAGTCAGAGCAGGCCCAGGTCCGGCCAACCGTCCACGAGATATTCTTGTTCAAGGACGGCAGAGACGGGAGGGAGCTCAAGAGGCTTATTAAAGATCGGGAGAAGCTCAGAGCCAGAGTTAGGAGGAGGCCCGACCCCAAAATGGGGCGCGTCCGTTTCGCGTACCCTGAGGAGTTTGACTCCAAGTGGATAACCCGCATGGGGAGGCTGATGGGGTACCCCGACTGCTGCGTCAAACAGTACGCACAGGACAGGGTGAAGGGCGTCAACGTGGAGACCCGTGCAGCAATGCAGCTCGCCGAGGCCCTCAAGGAGGAGAAGAGGTTTGACCCCCACGCATATATACTTGGCTTCTTCTTCCCATGTCGGCCCGACTGCCCCAACTCTACAGAGAAGGGGTTCAGATGGCAAGACGAGTTCTCGAAGATGGATGAGAGGCTGGGCGAGATGTACGAGGAATTGTTTGGGGTGAACGCCACCATGGTACTAAGACAGCCCGAGCTCATCAACAGGTTCATATCACAGTTCCAGAAACTCGCGCCGGAGAAGGACAGCGTAGACGGTTAAATACAGGTAGACAAGATCAAGACTGGTTGCTACACGGTGGACCTTGACGAAATAGCCAACTTTTTTCCGTTGGACCTCGACGCCACGAAACCAGTCCACGTCGAAGGCTCTGGTAAGGAAGCATGGCTCTACAGGGTCGCGGAGTCGAGACTCATCCCTGAGGTTGCACCTGTAGGAACTTTATACCTCATAGACACCGTTGCTGGAGGAATGGTCGCCTGCCATCCTCACATAGTCGGCGATGACCTCAAGGCTCTCTGCAGGGAAGCTGCGAACCACTTCGTCAAGGCAGCCCAAGCCATGAGGGTGTTAACCGACGACGCGGCGATACTCCACATACTCAGGGCGGGGGCGGGTTACATGGTGGCCGACGCCCTGGAGGGCGCCCCCATAGTAGACGTCAGGACCGAGTACAGGGAAGACGGGTACAGGACCCACTCAGACGACCCGAGGAGGCTTGTGGTTTCATACCGTCGCTACCCAGAGGGCTTGGACGACGCAGCCACCATAGTGGTACCAGACACCTACGCCACTGGGAGGTCTGCAGAGGCCGCGCTCCTCGACCTGATGGGGAACAGGTTCTCGCCGGACAGAATCATATTGTATGGGTTTATAGCCATCCCTGCGCTGACCCGCCTCGGCGCCCTCTGCGAGGAACACGGCGTAGACCTCCACAGCTTCGCAATATGCGACCTCGCCCAGCTGGCCCACAACAACTACGACATGTGCATCTACGGCCCAGACGAGAGCCTATACAGAGAGACACACAGAAGAATGCCGTTGGGCAGCGTCATCGACAGAGCGACGCTTCAGAGGCTTCTACCTTATTACATTCCGGGCCTCGACCAGCCGGGTGACTGGTCAGAGCGCCAGAGCCTTCTCTTCGACGGAGTCGCAAACAAGAGCGGCGACATCAGGGGCCACCTCGCGAAGAGCATTGGCCTAATAGAGACGCTGATGGAGATGAACGCCGGCGAGGAGTGGTACGCGGAGACCCACGAGGCCGCCGCAAGGGCAGAGCTTGGGCTCCTGAGGCGGACGCTCATGGGCTACGAGAGAGCCGCCGGCGGGCAACGCTTTTAGTCGCCTCCCGCCATTGGGCGCCTTCGAATACCCCGGGATAAGCAACCGGTGCGAGATCATAACCTAGGCAAACATCATAACCCCCCGGCGCCCTCATTCAGCCATGAGCGTCGAGTTCGGCGTATTCATCAGCCCTGAGCGTCCAGGTTACAGAGACATACTGGACGATGTCCTGCACTGCGAGGCTCTGGGGTACCACAGCGCATGGATCAGCGACCACGTAATTGGGATGTACCAGAACCCTGGCGACCCGAGGTTCGAGTGCTGGACGACTATGGCTGCGCTGGCGGCCAACACCTCCACCATAAGGCTCGGGCAGCTGGTCCTCTGCAATCCCTTCAGGCAACCCAGCCTACTGGCGAAGATGGGTGCCACGCTGGATGCCATCAGCGGCGGCCGCCTGATATTGGGCCTGGGAACCGGGTGGCACGAAGGCGAGTTCAGGGCCTACGGATACCCATACGAGGCCGCCGCGGCACGCGTGGGAAGGCTGGACGAAGCCGCCCAGATCATCAAGAAGATGTGGACCGAGGAGGCGCCTAGCTTCGAGGGACGGTACTACCGTATAGAGGAGGCCCACTGCTCGCCGAGGCCCGTCCAGAGGCCCCACCCGCCGCTCATGCTGGCGGGGAGCGGGGAGCAGCTGACGCTGAGGACTGTGGCCAGGCACGCGGACATCAGCAACTTCGCCGCATGGATGGGTTCACCCAGCGACTTTAAGCACAAGGCGGATGTGCTTAGGCGTCACTGCGTGAACGCTGGCAGGGGCTTCGACGAGATACGGCTCTCGTGGGCGAACTACACTCTGATAAGCGGGGACAGGGGAAGCGCCGAGATGAGCCTCGACCAGTATACGAGGAGCATGCAGGCCAGGTACGGCAACGCCGCAGGGGACAGGAGGCCGCCGCTCTGCGGGACGCCCGACGACGTAATAGAGCAGATACAGGAGTACATCGGCGCCGGCGTCGCCCTGTTCATCCACAGGTTCATGGGAGACTGCTTCAGGGAGGAGGCGGGGCTCTTCGCGGAGGAGGTCATCCCCTCCTTCAGCCGAGCCTAGGCTTTATCTACCAACCCGCTGAATGATAATGTATGGAGAACCGGTTATACAAGCTGACCAGGCTCGAGGTCGAGGAGTACCTCAAGGAGAACGACGTAGTCCTTCTCCCGGTGGGCTCAACCGAGCAGCACGGCAAGCACATGGCCATCGACACAGACGCCTACACGGCCCAGGAGATCTCTCTGAGGGTCGCCGAGAAGACAGGTGTCCTTGTGGCTCCGACAGTGAGCTACGGCTACTCGCCCCACCACATGAACTTCAAAGGCTCGGTGACCCTCACCTTCCAGACCCTCGTGAACGTGTTGAAGGAGGTCTGCGAGAGCCTCATCCACCACGGCTTCAACAAGATAGTCATAATGAACGCCCACGGAGGTAACACCAACCCCATCGCGCAGGCACTCAGGGAGATCCAGGACGAGACCGGCATGAGGGTCTACAGCGTCATGGTCTACCCCATGCCCGACGGGTTCGGCGCAGAGGGAACCAGGGTCATCGAACAGGAGGGCGGCGGCCACGCCTGCGAGCTGGAAACCAGCGTAGGGCTCTACCTAGGTCACAGAATACTCATGGACAGGGCCGAGAAGTGGACACCAGAGCACACCAGCATAGACCCCAAATACAAGAGGAAGGTGAGCGCCGCCTACATGTTCGACGAGAACACCAGCATAGGAAGCCTCGGCGACCCGACCCTGGCCACCAAGGAGAAGGGGAAGATACTCGTGGACAGCGTCGTTAAGGACCTAGCAGAGTTCGTAGAGGATCTGAAGGCCCTCTAACCTTTTTTCTGTAAGCTCTTGATGAGCTCGTCGGCCTTCTCTTTGTACTCGTCGATGAGGGCGGCCACCTTTTCCTCGGTCTCGGCCTCGGCGTAGATGCGGGCGATGGGCTCGGTGCCGCTGGGTCTGACCATCACCCAGCGTCCGTCGGGCCACGAGAGCTTGACGCCGTCCATGGTGTTCACCTCCGGGGCGTCGGCTACCTCTGGCAGGCTCTTCAGCAGCTCCTCTTTGAGCTCGTTGGGGCACGGTATCTTGTCCTTCCCCTTGGCTCCTATGGGCTGCTCGGCTATGAGTTCGCTGAGGGGCTTGCCCCGCTCCGCCATCACGTGGAGCAGCAGCGCCATGGCCATGGTGCCGTCCCTGGCGGGTAGGTGGGGCCCGTACATTATGCCGCCGTTCTCCTCGCCGCCGATGGGGGCGCCCAGCTCTATCATGTCCCTGCTTACGAGGACGCTGCCCACCTTCTCCCAGTGGACCCTGCCGCCACGGGCCTCCACGACCTTCTCCAGCCCCGCCGAGGTGCTCACCGAGGTGACCACCGTGGCGCCGGGGTGAGTCTCCATGTACCAGTCGGCGACCAGGCTCAGGGTCTTGTCCCCCCAGACGGCCACCCGGTTCTCGTCTATCACGATGCTGCGGTCCCCGTCGCCGTCGAACCCTACACCCATGTGGGCGCCCGTGGCCTTCATGATCTCCTTGAGGGCAACCAGGTTCTCGGGGGTGGGTTCGCTTCCCCTGCCTGGGAAAGAACCGTCTATCTCTGTGTTGACCGTGTACACGCTGCAGCCCAGGAGGCTGGCCACCTGTGGTGCCGTGAGAGCCGCGACGCCGTTCCCCGTGTCCAAGGCCACCTTATATCCATTCTTCCTTATGGCTTCCGCGTCCACCTGGCTGAGCACGGCGTCGATGTATGCCCCCATCCCGTCGCACTCGGTCACCATCCCCACCTGGTTCCAAGGCACGGGCCCTGGCTCTCCCCTGTAGTATAGCTCCTCGATCCGCTCCTCGGTCTCCTTGGAGACCTCTGCGCCGTCCCCGGCCTCTACCTTGACTCCGTTGAACTCGGGCGGGTTGTGGCTCGCGGTGACCATTATGCCGCCGTCGAGGCCGAGGTGCCTGATGAGGTGCTGAAGGACCGGGGTAGGCAGGGCGCCCATGTCGTGGACGTTGCAGCCGACGCTGAGGAGAGCCGCGACGACGGCGTCCCTGATCATGGGGCTGCTGGTGCGGCCGTCCCTGCCTACAGCCATCTCCCTGCCCAGGACGTGGCCGGCCGCCGCCGCTATACCCGACGCAAGCTCTATTGTTAGCTCCTGGTTCACGACGCCCCTGACGCCGTTGCTGCCGAAGAGCCTCGGCACTACATCACCTGTTTAGGCTCAAGTATGCTCTCTTCGACGGTCTTGCTCGGGCAGATGCTTACGCCCTCGGTAATGGTTACGCCGTCGTTTATCTGCACGTAGTCGCCTATGAGGCTCCCCGACTCCACCTTGACCCACCGCTCCAGGACCGCGCTCTCGCCTATGATGGCGTTCCTGACGCTGCTGTAGTCCTCGACGGCGGCCCCGGCGAATATGATGCTGTTCTCTATCCTGACGCCTTTCCCTATGTGGACGCTGTCCATCATGCTGACGTTGGGGCCGATGACCGAGTCGGCTCCTATGCTCACGTTGTCCCCGAAGACGCACGGCTTCCTCACGGTGGCCGTGGGGTCCACGTCCGCGTTCTCGTTATCGTTGCCCCCGCCCATCTTCCCGAGGATCGCTGCGTTCGCGTTGAGGTATTCCTCTGGTACGCCTATGTCCGTCCAGTACCCGTGGAACTCGAATCCGAAAAGCTTCATCTCCTGTGCGAGAACCGGGAAGACCTCCTCCTCTGTGTCGAACCTCTTTCCAGGGGGCATGTAGTCCAGCACCTCGGGTTCAAGGACGTATATCCCGGCGTTGATGAGGTTGCTCGGCGCCGTTCCCGGCTCGGGTTTCTCGACGAACCTAGTTATCCTTCTCTCCCTGTCGAGCTCTACGGACCCATACC
>CAYPNN010000040.1:0-9167 GCA_964412065.1 uncultured Candidatus Bathyarchaeia archaeon | reverse complement strand
CATCAACACCCTCTTGACGTCGCCCAGGGGCTTGGTGAAGCCATCGACCACGATGTTTCCCTCGATTACTTTCAGTTTCTCCATCACAGCGTTTTTCGGGTCTACCGCGTTTAGCGCAGCCTCCAAAATGGTCAACGCGTCATCCCGCATCTTTCGAACTTTCTCCGTGGAAGCGTTATCGATGAGCTCTCGACGGTTTTTGAACATGAAGCTAGCCTCGTATGAATGAGTTATAATGAAAGAAAAGGAAAAAGGTTGGGGACTACTCTCGGACTATGTACTCGCTGGCTCTCGGCGGGTCTGGGCTTAAGCCTTTCCTCGTCCTGATCTTCTTTACTAGGTCGAGCAGCATGCTGTCGGGGACGGGTGACCAGTGGTCGAAGGTCATCTGCCAGAAAGCTGTCCCGCTCGTGGCGGCGCGCATCTCCTGGCTGAACCCCAGCGTCTCGCTCACCGGCACCATGCCTGTGACGTTGACTATGGGTCCGTCCTGCTCAACGTTGTGTATGCTCCCCCTCTTCCTGCTGAGTAGACCGGTGACGTTGCCCATCTCGAGGGCGGGTACACGCACCTGTATCTTGTAGATGGGCTCCAGCAGCGTCGGGTCGGCGCTGAGTATGCCGGCGAATAATGCCTGCCGCACCGCCGGCATCATCTGAGCAGGGCCACGGTGCACCGGGTCCTCGTGGAGCTTTATGTCGACCATATCGACTAGAAGACCTCGGACGATCTCACCCGCTAAAGGTCCGCTTCCGAGTGCCCACTGGAAGCCTCCGCTTATATGCTGCTTTACCTCCCTGAGGCCCTGGATGCCGACGGTGGTGTCGATCATCATGTTGGCGTTCTCGTTGATGGCGAACACCCGCCGCGCCTCGCGGAGGGTCCAGCCCGCCTTCTCTCTGAGCACCTCCTCCCTGCGGCTGGAGCTCAGTATCTCGCTGAGCTCACCGTCACGGATGAGCTGAACGATTTTCTCGTCCAGAGGCTTGAAGTTGAAGAAGACCCTGTTATGTTTGTTAGGGCTCTTGCCCATGAAGGGCCCGACTTCACGCCTGATAGCCTCGCGGTACACCACCGTGGGCTCGCTCTGGATGATTTCAAGGTTGTACTGGCTCTTGATGTCCTTGACGGCGATCTCGAGATGCAGCTCGCCCATGCCCGCCATGAGGTACTCGCCTGTCTCCTGGTTGATGGTGGTCACGAGATTGGGGTCCTGTATGCTCATCTTCTGGAGGGCGTCGATGAGACGGGGTAGATCTGTGGGCTTCTTTGGCTCCACGGCTATGGTGAGCACCGGGTCCGAGACGTACTTTATTGACTCGAAAGGTGTGGCAGTGTCCTTGATATCGTCCGATACTATCGTTTCGCCTGCCCTAGCCTCGTTGAGCCCCATGAGGGCCACTATGTTTCCAGCCGGTATCTCGTCGACGATCTCGCGGTACGCGCCCATGTAGATGCTGACCTGCTGGGCCTTCGCCCACTTCTCGGCGCCGACCAAGTTGAGAGTGTCCCCCCTCCTGATGGTCCCGCTGAAGACACGTCCAGTGCTTATTACGCCGGCTTGGGGGTCGATGATCACGTTTGATATGCATATGACGAGTGGGCCGTCGGGGTCGACGGCGAGCATACTCTTTCCCATGACTGAATCCTCGTCCCCTTTCCAGATGTGTCTGATCCTCCTCGGCTGATGCTCCTTGGGGCTGGGCAGCAGGTGCACAGCCATGCCAAGGATCGCATCGCTGAGGGGAAGCATCTCCTGAAGCTCCTCGAGCCTGTCTTCCTTGTACATCTGTATTATGTCTGGGAGCGTCAATCCCTTCTCTTGGAGCGTGGGCAGGGTGAAGCCCCACCGGTCGAGGGCTGATCCGAAGGCTACCTCGCCCTTGGCTGCGTTGATGGTCCACTCGTTCTTGATCTCGTCAGGTCCGTAGGTCTGAACGATCTCGTTGAACTTGTTGATGATCCTGAGAAGCTTCTTCTGGATGGAGGTAGGGTCCATCTTGAGCTCCTTGATGAGCCTGTCGAACTTGTTTATGTAACATACTGGCTTAACGAACTCCTCCAGGGCGACCCTGAGCCTGATCTCGGTCATTATCTGGAACTCCTCCACGGCGTCCACTAGAAGTATGCAGCTGTCAAGCGCCCTAATGGCCCTGGTTACCTTGCCCGAGAAGTCTACGTGGCCCGGGGTGTCTATGAGGTTGATGACGTACTGGTCGTCGCCCTCCTCGTAGAGGAGGCTTATGTTGGCCGTCTTGATTGTGATGCCTCGCCTCTGCTCCTCCTCAAGGAAGTCGAGGGCCCGGGCCTCACCCGCCCTCTCAGGCGCCATGAGGCCCGCCATGGCTAGGAGACTATCGCTCATCGTCGTTTTCCCGTGATCGATGTGGGCGATGATGCCGATGTTCCGTATCTTCTCCTGGTTGTGCATCAGCTTCAAAATCTCTTCTGTCTGCTTGAACCGCGGCATTAATGATCTAATCCTTTTTCCCCGTAAGTTGACTATAGACACCCGTAGGAGTCTTTTAAACCCTTTCCATCCGTCAATTCGCAGGTTTAAACCTGCATCATTATGGAATGATCTTCGTCACTGGGTGTGGGCGTGCCGTCTCCTGAGGTCTATCTCGTTCTGCCCCAGCCTCTTCATGATGTCGGCGATCACGCCGTCGAGGAACAACAGTGCGCTCAACTCGAACATAGTCCCCAAGGGCGCCATATCGTACTCGCCGGTGATCTGGCGGCGAACGAAGTCGATGTCAACCTCCTCCTTGGTCCTGCCCTTGATAATCACTACGTGGTCGGAGAGCTGGCCCAACCTGCTGTCAGGGTGAGACGTCAATGAAACGACCTTTGCGCCTACCTCTTTGGCTATCTCCGCCTGCGTCACGACGACCTTGGTGGTGCCTGACCCTGAGATCGCTAGAATGAGGTCATCTGGGCTCAGCGCAGGAGTGATGGTTTCTCCGCTGACGTAGACATTAAAGCCGCTCTGCATGAGCCGTAATGCAAATGCCCTCCCGACGAAGCCGCTTCTACCGCTTCCCAACACGAGAACCTTCTTGCCCTTCGCCTGCAATATGTACTGGATCAATTCCTCAATCTGTTCGTCGCTGGAGTCTTGTATTATTCTGTCGATTCCTTGGAGAATCCATGAAGAGACTTCCTTAACGAAGCTCATAACTATCCGAAAATAGACTGCTACTAGATTAAAACTATTTTTAAATGCGCTGGCAGATTTAGAAAAAAAGTTTAGAGAAGGGTACTACCAAACGCACTGATATATATAGATGAACTAGGGGCGTTGAGAACGATGAAAAGGCAGGGAACAAGGATTTCGATATAGCTCTAATTCCCTTGGACACGTTTCCAGTTAAAACCTAGGTTCCATGGAGTTCCAGAACGTTCCTCCGGGTTCTTATTATGAAAAAAACCACAGGTAAGAGGCAGAGAAGCATGATGAAAAAAGAAACCACTCTCCCAGTGGAACCCCCTCTGTTCACTTCTAGAAGCTGGTCACATAGCTTCGATGGGGTTTGATGAAGATGGAGTTAAACATACTTCTCGTGGACGATGAAAAAGACGTCAGAGACGGCTTGACGTATCTACTGGAGTCGGAAGGATACGAAGTCTATTCAGCAAGCAACGGAGTCCAGGCAGAGAAAATCGTCAAGGAGAAAGAAATCCATTTTGTCATATTGGATTATATTTTAAAGGATTCTACGGGAGTCCAGGTGGCTAAGGTTTTACATAAAATTGATGAAAACATTGGATTCATGTTCTTCTCGGGATATTCGGATGTGTCAAACATAGAGAATGAACTAGGTTTTGGCGTATGTGAAATATTTCTGAAGCCTGTTGACCCCAACACCTTCTTGGAGAAAATACGGGATGTTGTTATGAGGAAACAATGAATCTAGCGATTGTAAAACCATCAATGTTCCTCGAAACGCCGCGCATGTAGATGTTATTTCCTGATAAAAAGAGGATAGTTCTTATGCTTCTATCTTCTCGACGGAACATATCTCGTTGTCGTTTTTGAGTACGTTATCAATGCTGATCGTCGCAATGGTGGTGGCATACTCCGCGATTATCCTAAGCTCCCACGCGATCTCGTTAACGTATGCAGAGAACTCGGGGTCCTGGTTCGCCTGGAACTCCTTAAGCAAGGACTCTTCCTCGCGACCGACTGCCTCGTAGAGATCCACTGCGTCGCTGGCAAGCTTTAGGTCTCTATCGAACTTGCTCCTCATTGCCTGGTCGAATATAGTGAAGCAAATCATGCCGATCTGGCTCAGCCTCTCTATGAGGCCGTCGTCGCTGTCGTCCCTCCGTTCCTCCAAGGATATGATGTTGCCGGCTATGGCGTTTAGCCTGTCGGCGATCATCTCCAAGTACCAGGCGATAAGGTTGTGCTCAACCACCTCCATAGGGTCTATGATGCCGATTGCCTCGGAGATCAGCCTTGACTGCTGGGCGCTTGCGAGTAGACGCGCTATGAGCCAGAAAATAGTGTCAGCCTCATACTCTCGGGCTATAGCGTCCCTAGCCAGCTCCATGTCTCTGTCGATGAGGGCGTCGATGCTCTCCTTGAACATTATGCTTGTGATGACGTGGAGACGCTTAATGACGGTCTCTAATGGGAAGTTCTTGGGGTCTATGCTGCACTGTAGCAACAAGTGCCTGTCGCTCTCCTCGATGATGCCGATGCCTAGGAGCCTCTGTGTGACCTTCCTGATGCTCTCTATCTGTTCCCTCATGAGTCTCCTGGAGCTCTCCACTCGGAGGAGGTTCCTTCCGAGGACGTAGTTGCCGACGATCACCCTCTCGAGCACCTTGGTGTTATCGCAGTTGTCCACGTTCACCACGTATATGCTGCTGTCTTCCGTACGGGTGGGTTCCGGTGTGATCCTGAGGGCTCCGTCGTTCTCCTCCGATAGGAACACCACGTCGCCCTTCTGGATCCCCGTCTTCTTCGCCCAGTTCATGGGGATGGAGACGGAGAGGGTCGAGTAACCTACTTTCTGTATATTTCTAGGCTCAAAGTTTATCACCAGACGCGTAACCACAGACGCCCAAAGGCTCTGTCTTAAAAAAGTTCGCTAGATGGCTATTATTTTGAGCATCTGTATATATGATCATTATTCGAAAATGGTGTGAAAAGATAATATATAAAGGATTCTTTTCGTATTATCTCGATGTTAATGGGCGTTAAAATACTAGCTAAAAAATTAACCCTTCTCCCAGAAGCCCCGAGAACGGGGGCAAGTAGAGCTTAACGTATACCATGACTCCAAAGCAGATCAAAACCGTTAGAAGCACTGCGTAGTCTGAGCCTCTCATGTTAAGCTCGTATATGTTAGTCCTGTCCTCAGTGGCGCCGAAGGCCCTGGACTCCATGGCTTCCGCCAGTTCGAGGCTCCTGCGGATGGAGTTGATTATCAGGGGGAGCAGTATGGGTATGTAGTTTCTCACCCTGGTGATGAAGTTGCCCTTGTCGAGCTCCAGGCCTCTGGACCGCTGAGCGTCCATTATGGTCTGTGCCTCGTCGGCGAGGACAGGCACGAACCGTATGGCGGTTATGAAGGCGAAGTTGAACTCGTATGGTATCCTAGCCTTCTCTAGGGCTAGGCTCAGCTTGTCAGGCGACGTGGTCAGGAAAAAAACGGAGAACGAAGTGATGAGGGCTATGAACCGGACCGTGAGGGCGAGGCTGTACTCTACGAGCGCCCATGTTAGCTGTCCGCCTCTGAAGTAGTAGAAGCTCAGCATGTTCGACGCGAATATGATGACAGCGATAACAGAGGCTCCTTTGACGCTCTTGTACCACTCGTGCATGACTTTCGCGGCTACGATCAGGGGTAGCTGTATCAGAAAGATCACTATGAGCGGCACGAGCTCGAGGAACATGACCGATGCCGAGAAGGAGACGAGGGTCAACAGGAACTTTACCCGCGGATCCATGTTGTGGATGAAGGTGTCGCCTCTTGTGAATCTCAGGCTCTCGAGAAGGCTCAAGGCGTATTTCCTCCCAAGTCTCTTATGAGGATGTCGAAAGCCTCGTCGACGTCTAGCACATCCTTGGGTAGTCCATATTCTGAGAGTTTTCCGAAGAGCCGCGTTATCTCCGGCTGGGCGACGCTGCATCTGCTGAGGGTCTCAGGGCAGGTCATTATCTTCTTCGCGGTGCCGTCATCTACTATGCGTCCGCCGGCCATGAGAACGATCCTTGGCTGACTCTCAGCCACGAACTCCACGTCGTGGGTGACTACGACTACGGTCTTGCCCTGCGACCGTAGATGGGTGAGGAAATGTCTGAGCCTCTCCTTCTGCCCGTAATCCTGGCCTATCGTAGGCTCGTCGAGTACCAGCACATCTGGGTCCCATGCCAGCACCGATGCGAGTGCCACCCTTTTCCGCTCACCGCCGCTGAGAGTGAACGGGCTCTTGTGTCTGTACTCGGTGAGATCGAGGAGATTCAACGCCCACGTCACCCGCTGCTCTATAACGGGCTCGTCGAATCCGAAGTTTCTAAGTGCGAAGCTTATCTCCTTCTCCACGGTCTCCTCGAACAGCTGGTCGTCCGGGTTCTGGAACACGAGCCCTATATTCCTAGCTAACTGGGCGACGCTCAGCGTCGATACGTTTACTGAGTCGACCACAACCTCGCCTCGGGTGGGCTTAAGCAAGCCGTTGAAGTGTTTCACGAGGGTCGTCTTCCCGGCGCCGTGCTCCCCCATTATCGCCACGTAGTCTCCGTGATAGATGGTCAAAGAAACGTCTCTGAGGGCCTCGACGCCGCCGGGGTAGCTGAAGCACACGTCCTTAACCTCGATCGCCGGGTGGTGGTGGTACTCGCCTGTGAACGTGGATAGGTCGTCGAGCCTCTCGGCTCCACTTAGTTTATGCTCCGGAAGCCTCGTCTTGAACTCGTCGTAGAACTGCTGGGCGGAGACCGGGAGCCTGCTGAAGTGAACCCCTCTGGAGCTGAGTCTCCTCGCGAGCTCGAAGACCCGGGGGTTGCCTACGCCCAGCAGGCGAGTCAGATCGTCAGCGAAAACCTTGGAGGGCTCCCCGTCCTGGACGACCCTGCCTTTATCGAACACGATCATCCTGTCAACGTACTTTGCGGCGAGGTCCATCCTGTGTTCGATGAGTATGATGGTGATGCCCAGCTCCTTGTTGAGGCGATCAAGCACCGAAAATATGTGCTCTGCGCCGACAGGGTCCAGGAAGGCGGTGGGCTCGTCCATGACGATGATCTCTGGGCGCATGACGAGCACGGAGGCGATGGTGAGCCTCTGTTTCTGGCCGCCGGAAAGCTCGTGGGTGGCCCGCTGCCGCAGTTGCTGGAGACCAGTGGACTCGACCGCCCACTCGATCTCCCTGTACATGTCTTCTTTGCCTACTCCCAGGTTCTCTAGGCCGAAGGCGATGTCCTTCTCCACGGTTAGGGCGAATATCTGGTTGTCTGGGTTCTGGAAGATGAGGCCGACGTGCTGCGCCAGCCTCATGATGGGGTTTTCCCTCGTGTCTAAGCCGGCGATCTTCACGGATCCCTCCATGACGCCGCTGTAGAACTTGGGTATGAGGCCGTTGAGGCACCTGCAGAAGGTGGTCTTGCCGCAGCCGCTGGGACCCGTCAGGAGTATGAACTCCCCAGGCTGTACCGTGAGGGAGATGTCCGTGAGGACGGGTTTCTCAGAGTGGGGGTAGGTGTACTTCAGGTCCTTGACTTCGATCAGTCCCAACTCTGCGGCCCTCACGAAACTGGGTTTCTGTATTGAACGCAGCCTGCGATATAATAGTTTAACCTATAACAAATTTTTTCATTAACACAGATTAACCTTCGTAGCCTATCGATTTTACACCGCCTCCAAAAATATGAAAGTGCTCCAGGTGGAGCACTTGACAATGTTAAAGGTGCTCCTTGAGGAGTGCGTCAATATCACGGATTCTGTGAGGGTTCAGGGAGACCGTGCGCCCCTTCTTATGGGGAAGTAGAAGGCCTTCCTTGGTCAGATCATTTATAGCCGTTTGGACCTTCTTTCCATCCTTCTTGACCTGCTTCCCCAGCCAACCCACCAGGGCATCCACAGGGAGGTAATTGGCTCCCCAGCAGTCACGCCTCCGGAGCCTCCAGCAAACCTCGGCCTTGATCTCCTCAGCGCTCATGTCACGGGGAGCCATAACGGTTCACTTGCTACACCTTTAAAGGTGACACACTTATATACCTTCATACCGATGGTTCGTACGGTACCTAGGATGTCCTCAATCTACAGCGAAGAGCACAGCTCAGTCTTTCTGAAGGTGTTCGGCGCCTCTCCTCAGCTGAGGCTCCTGGACTTCTTCCTGGACAACCCTAACCACGACTTCTCCCGGAAAGAGATCATGGAGGCCATAGGGATGGCCAAGCGCACTCTCTACGAGTACCTGCCGGTTCTTCTGGAGGAAGGCGCCGTCAAGGTCACCCGGAGAATCGGGAGAGCCGAGCTCTACGCATTGAACAAAGAGTCCTTCATAGTTCAATGCTTCATCAGTGTGGAAAAGGAGCTCACCCGGCCCAGGGAGACCCC
Organism: uncultured Candidatus Bathyarchaeia archaeon; assembly: GCA_964412065.1. Lineage (GTDB taxonomy): Archaea > Thermoproteota > Bathyarchaeia > TCS64 > TCS64 > RBG-16-57-9. Next base: position 594 of record CAYPNN010000040.1, on the reverse strand, counting down.
CTCAGAGAAGGCCGAGGAGCTCATAGTATCCTAGCGTCCAATGGATCCATTACTCCACGTGAAGCAGTCATCCGGCCAGCTTCTTCAACCTCTCAGCCTTCTCATCGGCCTCTGAGAGCATCCTGAGGGCGGCCTTCATGCTTTCCAGCTCCGCTTCCACATTCTCGAGCCCAGTTCTCTGCCAGAGCACCTACTCAGCCACTTGTCGACCTCGCCAGACTCCTCTCTAAACCACCTGCACATATCCTTCCTGAACACCCTATACCCTTAAAAAGTACTATATTCGTGTAAACAAAAGGAATGGTTTAATCTATAATAATTATCTGGGGGTCTCAAGCCTGTTTAGCTCGTCTATGAGCAGCTTCTTGACGTAATCGATGAAGTCCTCTACGCTGCCCTCGCCGTTGAACCCGGCTGCTGTGGGGTGGCCGCTCCCTGAGCCGCCGAAACGTGAGGCGAGCGTCCCCACCATCTCCCCTAGGTGGATCCCCGTTAGACGATGAAACCGGTTCTTGGATCTGAAGCTCGCCCTCAGCACCCCCTTATCCTCCCCCGCGACGACCGCCACATCCGCCCCCAAGGACAGGAGAGCCC
>CAYPNN010000039.1:1398-9174 GCA_964412065.1 uncultured Candidatus Bathyarchaeia archaeon | reverse complement strand
CAGTAGAGGAGGTGCCTGAACCAGACGTTGAAGTAGGTCTTGTGCTCGGGCTTCAGCCCCAGCCTGTCGGCCTCGGGCTCGATGAACGGAGCGGACATGAGGGCGCCGCCCGGCATGCTCAGGAACCCGAAGAGGGCGGGTATCGTCGCGAGGAGGACGCTGCCGGGCAGCACGGTGCTCAGGCCCTCGATGAAACGGACCATTAGCCCCGTCTCCTTCAACGCGTAGCCTAGAACCGATATGAGGGCGACGGCTATGCATAGCGTCCAGGTGCTCGTCGCGGTCATCGTCTTGAGCAGAACCTTGAAGATCATGGCCGGGGGCTGCCTGGAGGTCAGCCCTATAATTATCGCGGCGACCGTTATAGCCACGTAGAACTGGGTGTTCCTCGCCCTGAGGATGAAGATCGTGACGAACGCAGCCAGCACTCCTACTACTTCTATCATGTGTGGGACCGTGGTCTCTGTGCAAATAACCCGTTGATATTTAAACACTAATAATGTACGGTTGTGTCTCTGGTCCTTTCCTAGGTCTATATCCTTAGGATTGCCCTAGCGATCCAGAGGAGGATCCTCAGGGGCAGCAGTAACAGGATCAGGACGAGCCTAACCAAGAAGGTTACGCCCATCAACACGGATGCGACGAGGAGGAAGACTCCAAGCACTGCCATCAGGGGTATGAGGAATACTCCCACCACCACACCGTGTATCACTAGCGATATCTAGGTTTTAACCGTTTCGGTAACCACATAAGCCGCCGCCTTGGGAGAGCACACATGAGCCCGGAGCCCGACACAGTGCTTTTCACGATCCCGCTGTGCCTCAAATGATCCGCGGTCAGACGACACGTCTCGGAGATATCCAAGGAATACAGGGAGCTGACCATGAAGGAGCTTAATCTACTGACAAACATTGGAGCCGCGCTGAGACACGGGCTCCTCACGGCGCCAGCCATTCTGGACGGAGGAAAACCGGTGAAAGGAGCGGTTTCCAGACAGACGATAATAGATCTACTGTCCGATGAATGACCGTTAACAAGAAAACCCATACATTCCTGTCCATTTTCCCGTATACACAGTGTTGGTGCCCTAGAAAAACGATGAAAATAGTCGATATAACCGTTAAACAGGATATGTGTGCAGTTTAGAATGTAAAAACATGCATTCAATCGCGTCGATGAAATATATGTGTCAACATGTTTCTTCAAAAAGGTGTCTTAAAACTAAAATACCTAATCAATACACACTATGATCTGTACGGTAAGCCGGTGCCCATATGAGCTTCACTGAAAAGATAGACGTGCTAGACCTCATCATCAACGTCCTCAACGAGCATGAGAAGAAGCTGGACGACATCGTTCAGAGGATGGAGATAATCGTAGACATACTAGAGGGGCACCCGGCGTTCTCGGAGGCCCTGATAGGGTACCAGCAACAGGCTGCCTTGATCCAGGGAGGAAACGGGTCCGTGCTCATAGTCGACGACGACGAGTTCCTCACAGAGACCTTCAGGATGATTCTCCAAGACGCGGGCTTCGACGTGGAGACCGCGTCCACAGGGAACCAGGCGCTGCTGAAGGCGAGTCAGAACGACTTCGACCTAGCCATCCTCGACCTCAAGCTGCCTGACACGACGGGAAACGAGTTGGCGAAGAGGCTCAAGTCGCGTAACAAGAACATGAGCGTCGTCCTGTTGACGGGTCACGCGGAGCTTCTGGAGAACATGGATCCCGAAGACCTAGGGACTGACGAGGTGCTGTTCAAGCCTATAAGCCCTGAGGAGCTTCTGAGGATAACCGAAAAACTGAGGAGCCGAGCCTAGGCTAGTCAAACACCGCTAGCCTAGCCTCAACCATCTGCTTTGGCAAGGCGCCCAGAGTCTTGTCTACGAGCTCCCCGTTCTTGAAGTAGAGGAGGGTAGGGATGCTCATGATGCCGTACCGCATGGGGACCACCCTGTTCTTGTCGACGTCGAGCTTGGCGAATGTTATGTCCGTCCTTTCCTCCGCCAGCTGCTCGATTATCGGGCTCAGCATCCAGCATGGCCCGCACCAGGCGGCCCAGCAGTCGCCGACCACGCTCCCGTTCTCCTTCACGAACTTGTCGAAGCTGGAGTCTGTGAGTTCTATGGGTTTACTCATTAGGTTTCAGATACTGGTTCATGGCTGCTAAATATAAAGGTATTTAAAGATGTTCACCATCATTGAACATAGATATGAGTCTGAGAGAGATCCAGAGCATCCTCAACGCGCCGGAGATAGGGCCAGAGGAGCTCATAAAGTGTACCCTCGGGATAAAGACCACCGAGATACAGGCTTACTGCGCCCTAGCCAACACCGGGCCCCTCACCGTACAGGACGCCACGGACCTGCTGGACAAGAGCAGGTCCACGGCCCAGAGGCTCCTCCAGAACCTCGTGGAGAAGGGGCTTGCCACCCGCGAGGAGGAGCTGATAGGGCTCGGCGGCTACAAGTACGTCTACAGGGCCGTGCCCCCCGAGAGGCTCAAGGACTCCATCCGAGAAACCCTGGACAAGTGGTACGAGAGGATGACCTCGGAGCTGGACGACCTCCCCCAGAGGATCGCGGAGATGGGGTGTGACGCCGAAAAATAGATCGGGGGGCTAGCACCTGGTCAGGTATTGCTCGTACTCCCACGGCGTGATCTTCGGTCTGCTCGCGGCCCACTCGACGCCTGTATACTCCAGGTAGCTCTCGTATTCCCTCTGCTTCAGCTCGACCAGGTTCCTGTGGAGGTAGTCGCCGAGGGCTTCCTTCATCGTGGCGTCCTCCTCGAACCAGTCCACCGCCTCCCCGAGGTGCTCCGGCAGCACCTCTACGCCCAGCTTCTTGATTTCCTTCTTGGTGAAGTGGTAGATGTTGTCGGAGAAAGGCTCCGGCGGCTCCGTCTTCTTGTCCACGCCCTCCATGCCCGACTTGAGCAGCACCGTCGCCGTCAGGTAGGGGTTGCTGGACGGGTCGGGGTGCCTGTACTCGATCCTGGTCACCGTGTTCTTCTCACCCGGCGCCAAGGGGACTCTGACGAGGGCGGAGCGGTTCGCGTAGCCCCAGCTCACGTAGACCGGGGCCTCGTAGTGGGGCACCAGCCTCTTGTAGCTGTTTACCAAGGGCGCCACAACCGCCGACATGGCCTGGGCGTGCTTCAGTATGCCGCCGACGTAGTGGCGCGCAGTCTCGGACAGCCCGTGCTCGGCGTCCTCGTCCATGAAGATGTTGCGCCCCGTCTCAAGCTCCATGAGGCTCTGGTGCATGTGGCAGCCGCTGCCGTTGATGCCCCAGAAAGGCTTAGGCATGAACGTGGCGGTGACCTCGTGCTTCTCGGCGATGGTCTTGACGGCGAGCTTGTAGAGGATCACCCTGTCGGCTGTGCTAAGGGCGTCGCTGTACCTGAAGTTGATCTCCTGTTGGCCTGAAGCCACCTCGTGGTGGACGCGGTCGAGCTGGAACCCCGCCGCCTCCAGGCACATGAGGGTCTCCAGCTTCACGTCCTCTGTGGGGTCGAGGGGCGGCAGGTCGAAGTATCCGCCCTTCCCGAAAGGCGTGATGGAGCCGTCCTCGTTGGTGACGTAGAAGTACTCCAGCTCGGGGCCCGTGTTGAAGCCCAGCCCCTTCTTCTCCAGCGTGTCCACCGTCCTCTTCAGCAGGCCCCTTGGGTCTCCGAGGAACGGCGTCCCGTCCGGGTTGCTGACGTAGCAGAACATGATGGCTATGCCGGGAGTCTCCCACATGGGTACCAGGAACGTGGACGGGTCGGGGTGCAGGTTGAGGTCGCTCTTGTTAATCTCCGCGAATCCGAGTATGCTTGAGCCGTCGAAGGCTATGCCATGGGTCAGCGTGTCCCGCATGTTGTACTCGGGGACCAGCATGGCTTTGGGGCTGCCCATGGGGTCGATGACTATGAGACGGATGTATTTGATGTCGTGACGCTTGATGAGCTCCGTTATGGGCTCCACGGCGTCTCTGGTGGTTAACGTTGAAGGCATAAACGCATGGGCATGCTGCACACATATATACTTTATGGTAAATTTCCTTCACATATGTATAGATAAATCCACTCTTTCTATACATATATTTAGCATGGTTGACGTGTTTAAATCAAATTTACTTCTTCGCCGCATAGGTCATGAGCGCCCCGGCCATGATCAACAGACCTCCCCCCGCGGTCAAGGCGTCTGGCACCACCCCAAGCAGCAGAGCCTCCCCGATGAACGCCGCCACGGGCTCCAAGTAGAGCCAAACGGCGGCTCTGACGGACTCGAGCCTGCTCAGCGCGTAGTTCCAGAGAAGATACCCTCCGCCGCTGCAGACCACCGCCAGGTAGAGGACACTAAGCCATTGGCCCTGGCTCAGAAGCCTCAGCGTAGCCCAGTCCGAGGAGAGGGACATGGGGAGCAGCGCCAGGGTCCCGAACAACGTCACGTACGCCGTCACGAGGAGGGGCTTCCCGGTTCTCTGCATGAGCCGCCTGCTCAAGGTGGAGTAGAGGGACCAGCAGACGGCGTTGCCGAGGAGGCATCCCACGCCGAACAGGAAGCCCGCATCCAAGTTTACGCCCGTCACCTTGGGGGCGGTTATCAGGGCTACGCCGATGAAGCCCGAGACGGAGCCTAAGGCCTTCGGTCTGCTCAATGTCTCACCCAGCATGATCGAGGAAGCCACGCCCGTGAGTATGGGTATGAAGCCGACGACGAGGAGGCTGGAGACCCCTGCCCCCGCGTACTTCACGCCTGTGTACTGAAGCCAGAAGTATATGCTTATGCTAAGGAGCCCTAGGAAAACCATTTCCTTTAGGTCCTCGAAGGCGGGTCTCGAGCCGTGCCTTAGTTCACCGACGATCACGGGGAGGAACAGCGCCGAGGCTATGACGAACCTGACCGTGGCCAGCAGGACCGGCGACAACGTGGTCAGCACAACCGACGCCGCCACGAAGCTTAATCCCCAGATTACGGCCACCGTGACCGCTGCGGCGACGCCCATGTTTTGTTTGCCAGCCATACCCCATCGGTGGCTTGTATGAATATATAGTTTATGGCAAATTTAATATACATCCGTATAGTCAGATATTAATTTAATATACAAATGTATAGGTGTCTGTATGTTCGCGCTTGACGAGATAGACAAGAAGATCCTCGGGGAGCTTCTACTGGACTCTAAGAGGAGCTACCGTGAGCTGGCGAAGGCGATAGGCATATCCGCGGCCACGGTGATAAGCCACATCCAGCGGCTGGAGTCAGCCGGGGTGATAAAAGAGTACACCGTGATGCTGGACTTCGAGCGGCTTGGGTTCGAGCTCACCGTGGTAACCGAGATGACGGTGAGCCGAGGCAAGCTGCTGGAGACTCAGGGGGAGATAGCCAAGCTCCCCTACGTCTGCGCCGTCTACGACGTGACAGGGGAGATCGACTCCATGGTGGTAGCAAAGTTCAGGAACAGGAGGGAGCTCAGCGAGTTCCCCAAGGCCCTGCTGAGCATGCCTTTCGTGGAGCGGACCAACACCCACGTGGTGCTGAACACCGTTAAGGAAGACTTCAGGATGATCAGCAACTTGTAGACCCCATTTTTCTCAATGTATTTTCTTCACCCTCGCTGGCTTCTTCGACCCCGAAGAATGATGCGAAAATAGTAAAAGACGAGCGTAGTAATGCGAACGTTTTTCAATATTATGCGCAATATTGCCTTACCATCAAATAGAACTAAGTTTAAATTTCACACGCTAGAGACCATGTAGACTAGATCAGGGCAGGTGACACCGCGGAGTGTTCGAAGAAGGAAAAAACTTGGCTAAAAAAGCCATGGTAAGCGGGTCGAAGGACGACGTCGTCGCTGAAAAGATATTCGATCTCCTTTCCAGCAGAGGCTACTCATCAAAGAAGGGGCTGACGGGGAGGGGCGAAGGAGACTACCACTACAGAAGGTTCGATCCGCCGCAGGAAGGCCTCAAGCCAGTCGAGGTAAAGGTCTCGAGGAGGGGGGCAACAACGAAACAGCCGGGTGACGTCATCGGCGCACTCGACAACATCGCCAAGACCCTGGGCCCGCAGAGAGTCAAGATAGAGTTCGCGCTCGTGGAGAAGGAGGGCGGGGTCCTGGGCATAGGCAAAAGCACCAAGAGATTCGAGTTCAGCATTAACGCCGACGACCACATCGACAACGAGCTGAAGGTGAAGGATGAGGCGGCCTTCACGAGGGTTCTCAACGGCTACCTCAAGACGATTGGCGTACCAGAGTGACCGAGGCTCCGCTGCGAGCAAATGGAAAGATTTTTTCACGTTATACCCAGACAGGGTACAGCCTAGACAGGCTTCCTCAAAGCCTTGCCCGGCAGTGCCCCAGTGTACTCGCCGTTCTCGATCACAGGCACGCCGTTGACCAGGACGTACGGTATGCCCGAGGCGTATCTCTGCGGGTCAGTGAACGTGGCCTCGTCCTTCACCGTAGCCGGGTCGAAGACCGTCACGTCGGCCTTGCACCCCTCCCGCAGGACGCCCCTGTCCTTGAAGCCCATCTTCTGGGCTGGTGCGCTCGTCATCTTCCGCAGCGCCTCCTGGAGGCTGATGACGCCTTCCCTGACGTAGTGGCCTAGGACCCTAGGGAAGGTGCCGTAGTACCTCGGGTGGGGCTTCATGTCGGCCCAGACGCCCTCCGGGGATATGGCTGAGCCGTCGCTTCCCACCATGCCGAGGGGGCTCTGCATGACGCGTCGGACGTCGTCCTCGTTCAGCCCGAACATGACGCTGGGGACCTGGGTGTCCTCCATTATGAGGAGGTCGAACATGGCGTCCATGGGGGGCTTGCCCATCATCTCGCCGATCTCCCTGAGGTTCCTGCCCGTGTACTGGGGGTTGTTCTTCGCCCTGGTGACGAGTATGTTCTCGGGTGGGTAGCCGAGCCGCCTCTCCTTCTCCATTCGCTTACGGGTGTCTGGGTCTCTGAGGCGCTCCAGTATCTTCTCGGCGCCTCCCTCGTGGGCCCAGTGGGGCAGCAGGGCCGTGAGCCCGGTGCTGCTGGCGATGTACGGGTACTGGTCGAAGGTGACGTCCACGCCCCTCTCCCTGTGATCGGCGACCAGGGCGAGGCTCTCCCTGGTTCTGCCCCAGTTCCTCTCGCCGCTGGCCTTGAAGTGGGCTATCTGGACGGGGAGCCCCGCGTCGCGCCCGATCCCGCAGGCCTCGTTGACTGCGTCGAGGAGGGTGTCCCCCTCCCCCCTGATGTGGCTAAAATATAGGCCCCCGTGCCTAGCAACCACCTTGGTGAGCTCGGTGATCTCCTCGGCGTCGCCGTAGACGCTGGGCGGGTAGATGAGGCCCGTGCTCATCCCCCAGGCCCCGTCCTTCATGGCCTCGTCCACGAGCCTCTTCATCTCCTCCAGCTCCTCCGCCGTGGGCCTCCGGTTCTCGTGGCCCATGACGTTCTGGCGGACGGTGCCGTGGCCTACGAGGGGCGCTATGTTCGGGGCTGCTCCCTGCCTGTCTATCCTGTCCATGTAGTCGGCCATGGTCTCCCAGTCGAACATGAAGCCGTCCGGCACGGAGCTCCGCATATAGGTCTCCCTGTACTCCTTTACGGAGGCGTTCATGGGGGCCGCGCTGCCCCCGCAGTTGCCCACAACCTCTGTGGTGACGCCCTGATGGATCTTGCTGAGCCCCCTGGGGTCGATGAGTATCGGGAAGTCCGAGTGGCTGTGAATGTCTATGAAGCCTGGGGCCACGATAAGCCCCTCTGCGTCTATGGTCTTCTCGGCTTCGGCCCCCTGCAGGT
>CAYPNN010000039.1:0-1388 GCA_964412065.1 uncultured Candidatus Bathyarchaeia archaeon | reverse complement strand
CGACCGTCTTCACGGTGTCACCGGAGACGCCGACGTCGGCCCACCACCATGGGTTGCCTGTGCCGTCCATGACGCGGCCGTTCCTGATGACTATGTCATACTTCAATTGGTATCATTGATGATACTCGGCTACGACGATAAAGGGTTTAGCAGGCGCCAAGCCGATGAGATACCCAAATATTACGCGGTTTCCCTCATCATAGCGAGATGAGCCGCAAGTACAACTACGTGAGATACAGGTGGTGGAGTGAGGTGGACATCGACGAGTTGAGCGGAGAGCTCTCAACGGAGTTCGAGGTCAAGCCCGTCAACACCCCGGAGAGTACAATACAAGAGCTCTCCCTCTACAAAGAGGTGAGGAACGAGATCCTCATAAAGGCGGACACCTTGGGGGCTTACATCTCTAGGGTCAGGGCGGTGCTCTTCCAGAGGGACACGGCTCCCTTCACCCCCCTGGACATGGAGCTGCGTAGGAGGCTTCTCGAGGTCTACCCCAGGGACAGGCCTTCGCCTTTCCCGTGGTCGTTCAGCGACGAGGAGCCTTTCGAGGTAGCGAGGCAGTAGGCTCTAGACGCGTCTGAGACACTTGTGCCTCTTGTCTCGGGAGGAGGAGACCCGCCTCGTATAGACCTCCACGAGCCCCTTGTTGACGAGGCTGGGGATGGCGCCGCTGTCCATCCGGGGCACATCTTTGCACATGACGTCTCCCTGACAGACCAGTTCGTAGACCCTCCTCTCGGCCGGTGAGAGAGCAAGCTCATCAGACAAGGCGCATCAATAAATTATCGTCAGCCGACGGTAAAAGCAGTTCGATGCCCCCGTCACTATAAAGCGCTGCGTTGCTTCGCCATCGCGCATGACCCGAATCCTGTAATTGTTTAAATAGGGTCGTCCCCGTTAAGATTTTGAAAGTTTAGGCAAGCCTAAAAATTGGTGTTAAGTTGTACGAAGCACTGTTCCCGAGCCTGCTCATCACGTTCAGAGAAGCGCTGGAGGCTGCGCTGATCGTCACCATAACGGTGACCTACCTCAGAAAAATCGGGAAACAGGAACTAAACAAATACAGCTACCTTGGGGCAGGCTCAGCGATCATAGCGAGTCTGCTCGCAGGTATAAGCCTGCAGGCGTTCTACGGTGGGCTCGGAGAAGTCGCCGGTCAGCTGTTTGAAGGCGTTGCGTCTCTCACGGCTGCCGCCGTCTTAACCAGCATGATCTTCTGGATGACGAAGCACAGCAAAGAGATCAAGGGCGAGCTTGAGGGAAAGATCGAGCAAGCCGTGACGAAGGGGGAGCTCTACGGCATAGCCACTCTTTCGTTCGTGGCGGTGGCTAGGGAGGGGCTGGAGACGGTTCTGTTCCTGTCTGCGACGTTCATACAGGACCAGGCA
>CAYPNN010000038.1:0-9203 GCA_964412065.1 uncultured Candidatus Bathyarchaeia archaeon | reverse complement strand
AGCTAGACTACGTGATAATGAACCACGCCGAGCCGGACCATGCGGGAGCCATCCCATACCTCCTAGCCAAAAACAGGGAAGCAAAGCTAGTAGCAACAAAGAAGGGAGCAGAGGCGGCCAAGGTCTACTTCGATGTGCCTGAGGAGAGGATACAGATAGTCTCCGACGGAGACACTGTCAGCCTTGGCTCCAAGACTCTACGGTTCATAGACGCACCCATGCTCCACTGGCCTGAGACCATGTTCACGTACCTCGTGGAAGACAAGATACTCTTCCCATGCGACTTCCTTGGGCTCCACACGGCTTACGGGTTCTACGACGACGAGGTGCCTGAGATGATCCAGTACGCTCAACGCTACTTCGGGGAGATCATGATGCCCTACAGGTCCATGGGCAAACGAGGGATGGACAAGATAAAAAACCTCGACGTAGCTGTGATAGCCCCAAGCCACGGGCCCATACATCGAAACCCGGGGCCCATACTCGAGGCATACGAGAGGTGGACGAACGGGGAGACCCTGGAGAAGGTCCTCGTCGTGTATGTTACCATGTGGAAGTCCACCGAGAAGATGGTACGGCAGCTAGTTGAAACCCTTGAGGCGGAGGGGATCGAGACCCCGGTCTATAATCTCGCCACCGCGGATATCGGAGACATAGCCAAAGACCTGGTTGACTCCCGTGGCATCGTGCTGGGTACCCCTACGGTTCTCAACAGGATGCATCCTCTCGCGGTGTACGCTGCCCACCTTGTGAAGGTCTTGAATCCGCCTGCGAAATATGGTGTTGTCTTGACTTCTTATGGCTGGGGTAAAGGAGCGTTGTCGCACGCCTCGGAGGTGTTAGGCCCAACCGGGTTAGAGGTTGTAGGCGCCCTAGAGATCAACGGACCACCAAGCACTGAAGATTACACCTCGATATTGGAAATAGGGAAAACCCTGGCTAAAAAAATAAAGGAAGCCTAACCTCTTTTCTTGGTTTTGAAAATAAGGGTACGCGCGGAACCCGAATATTGATAGTCTAAACGCTAGTGTGGAGCTATACCCAGCTATGAAAGAAGCATGCTGATGTTCATTCAAGTATCTTTTGATCATTTGGGAATAATTGCGGTTGCTTCTATCTCGATATTTACTCCATCCATCGGAGAAGGGTCTAAGTCTAGTATTGGGCTATGCGTAGTCCTCCAGGTACGCTATGTCGACGTCGAAGGCTCTCCTCTCCATCTCCGCCAGTAGCTCCCTCTCCCTCCCGGCGAAGAGGCATGGCACGGACAGGCGCCTCGCCAGAGACAGGGTGAAGCAGTCCGGCAGGGACAGCGCCCTCTCGCACTTGATGTCCGCCGCCGAGGCGATCAGCGCCGACACGTCCTCCACCAGCAGGTAGCCGGACGCGAGGAGCTTCTCGACCCTGGCCTCCGCCTCCCGTCTCCCCATGGCTCTGCACAGGATGTACCTCAGCTCGGTGATAGCCAGCTCGTGGGTCACGGCGGAGACGGACTCGTCGAGGAGGGCGTCTCTGAGGGCAGCTCCGCCCACCGACCCGTAGACGAGGTCGATCAGTGGGCCTGCGTCAACGGCGTAGACGCCTTTCAGCTCTCTCCTCGTCGAGTCTCCTCTCCTCCATCAACGCTCTCTTCGCCTCCTCGGCGCCCGCGGAGGGGGCGCAGGCCTCGGACAGGAGGGACGGGTGTTTCCTCCTCTCCATCAGGAGGAAGCGGATGGCTTCGTTGAAGTCCACCCTTCGGCCCATCTTCACTTGGAGCTCGGAGGCGTACCTCAGCAGATCCTCTTTGACGTCCTCCTTGACCGATATGGTGCTCATAGTCACTATAGCCATTATAGACAATGTATTTATGGGTTTCCGCGGGTGGGTGCTCACTGTGCAAACCGATGGTGGGGTGTCCCTTGCTGTGTGTCCGGGTTGTCGGCGGCTCCTGTGCCTGCCTATAACGAGGAGCACTACGTCGCCTCGGTGCTGGGCCGTCTGTCTAGGCAGGTGGACACCAACTGAGTCTGGTTTTCTTTCTTCTATCCAGATTTTTTCCTTGCTTTAAAACTACGAAGATCCGGGTATCTTACTCAAGTATGGTGATAGTATGTCATCGAGGGAAAGGTTTGAGACGGCGATCACTGTGTCTGAGGCGCCGTAAGACAGCTGCAGCCAGTCTCCCCGTTTTACTGCGCCACAGCTAAAGACAACGTTGGGCACTTGGCCTCGGCGCTCGTATGTCTCGTTGGGCTCGAGAATGGGGTCCGCTGATCTATAGATGATGTTCTCGGGGTCGTCTCTATCCAACAGTAGGGTTCCCAATCTGTACACCCGGTTCTCGTCCACTCCGTGGTATATCTGCAGCCAGCCTTCATCGATCTCGATGGGGGGGCCGGCGATGCCGACCTTCACGCCGTCCCACGTACCGCTCCTTGGGCTCATGATTTTCTTGGAGCTAAACCACGTCTTCATGTCATATGAGTAGGCTATCCATAGATCGGGGTCGATTCTGTGAAACATGACGTATTTGCCGTCGATCTTCCTGGGAAAAAGGGCCGCGTCTTTGTTCGTCACCCCGGGGAAGGGGTAGATTCTCTCACCCCACAGCCATCTCCTCTCCAGCAGGTCTTTTGCCTTGATGGTGGTTATCCCTATCTGTGGGACGCGCGAGAAGGCTGTGTAAGCCATTATGCAGGTGTCGCCCATCACGGTTACCCGTGGGTCCTCGACTCCCCTCGCTTCCTCAGGGTTCATTGGCTCGAATACCGGGTAAGGCAGCCTCTCATCGATGACGCATCCGTCGGTGGAGCAGGCGTAGCCCAGCCTGGAAACCGCGTCGTCCCCCATGGCCCTGTAAATGTAGTGGATCTTATCTTCTAGCTCGAACATGGCGGGGTTGAAGACATACTTGGATTCCCAGGGATGCTCAGGCACAGGTTCCAGGATGGGGTTTCCCTCGAATCGAGCCATAGCCGATATGCTGTGCTTCCCTTAATAAAAATGACGTGAGTAGGATCAGATTCTTTTCTGGGATCCGGCGCTGACGGATAGATCGGCTAGTAGATACGATATCGTCGACTCTGCTCCCTTGTTCTGGTTTAGTCCTTCCGGGGTTAAGCCGTCGAAACAGGTGTAGTTGTCCCTATCTACGAGGGTTAAACCAGATGAGTTGCTTCCGTGAAACCACTGGAGGGCTTTGTGCGCGTAATCGACGTATCTTTCCTCGCTCAGTGCCCTGTGTGCGGTGACGCAGGCTTCTACCATGCAGGAAGCCTCGATGGGCTGCTGGTCGTAGTGAGCCCTCTCCCCGCCTCGCCTGTACCATCCCTCTGTGCCTATGGGGTGGAAGACTCCGTCAGCGAACTGGGTTTCCACGAGGAAATCCAGTGACTCCTTGCCGATCCTGAGAAACAATTCGTCTCCGAGCAAGTTTCCCGTCTCGAGCAAGGCCTGCGGTAGCCTCGGGTTTGCGTACGTCACAAGGTTTTCGAACCACATCCACCCCGGCTCCGCGTTGTCTCTGTACATGTCGACCAGAAAATCCGCGAAACTTACGATGTCTTTCCGCAGGTTTGCGTCCTGTGGATGCGCTTTACCGTACTCGCATAACCCTAGTAGAGCGAAGGCTCTTCCCCTCGGAGATTTGAAGCCCCTCGCCTGTGGGAGGCTCTCGTCGAACAGCGTTCTCGAGAGTTGTCTCAACATACATGAAGCTCTGGAGTTTATGGTGTAGCCGGTCGCCCATAGGGCGTGCCCTATGCTGTCCTCTGTGCCTTCTTCGTCGAGGTACCTCTTGTCGTAGCTGAGGAGGTTGTGGTATCCGGCGCCGTCTATGTGCATGAAAAGCAGAAACTCTAGGTACCTCTTGGCTAGGCGGAGGGACTCGTCTCCCCCGTATAGTTGGTGGTATCTAACGGCTGCTATGAGGGCTCTGGCGTTGTCGTCTGTACAGTAGCCGTGTCTTCTGTCGATGACGCCGAATTTTGAGTGCTGGAGGATGCCTGTCTCGTCGGTGAACAGCTTGACGCCGCTTAGCCTGTGTGTGCCTGTGTCACGCATAGCCTCACATTCCTAAAGTCTTGTAGAACTCGTTTATGTACCTCATGGCGACGTTCGGCCATATCTTGTCTCGGGTGTACTCGTAGGCCTTTCTCTCGTACTGATCCTTCAGCTTCTCCGAGTCTATGAGGGTGTTGACTTCTCTGGCGATGGACTCGGGGTCCCTGAACTCGCACCCAACCGCGGCTCCGTCGTTTATCACCTCCTCCGCGTGGAGGAAAGGGGTCGTGACTATCGCTTTACCCGTGCATAAGGCGTACAGCATGGTGCCGCTGCTTATCTGGTCTCTGTTGGGGTACGGGAGGATGTAGGTGTCGGTTGCCTGGAGGAATCGTATCAGGTCGCTCTTGCTCAGGAACCTGTTAACGAACCTGACGTTGTTCTCCATGTCCAGCTCGGATGCTAGGTCGGAGAGGCTCTGTCTGTATGACTCTCCCTCTTGTTTCCGGACCTCGGGGTGGGTCTCCCCGATGATCAGGTAGAGGGCCTCGGGTTTCTTCTCCACTATCTCTGGCAGGGACTGGATGGCGTACTCTATTCCTTTTCCTCTGCTTATGAGGCCGAAGGTTGATAGGACGTAGCGGTTCTCTAGACCTAACCCCTTCTTCGCCGTCTGGCTTTTTATGAAGGGTACGTTGGGGCATCCGTGAGGTATGTATCTCACGTTGAACGACAGGGTATCGTAGCGTTCCTCGAGTATTCTGGCTCCCACCCTCGCCAGGACGACAACCCGGTCGCTGAGCCTGAGGATCTCGTTCATCACCTTCTCCGCGGCTGGCGGGGGATCCTGCAGTATCGTGTGGAGCGTGGTCACTATCGGTTTGTCCACCTCCTCCATGAACGAGATGAGGTGATCCCCCCAGCTGCCTCCGAACAAGCCGTACTCGTGTTGTATGTTCACCAGCTTTATGCCGGAGCCCTTTACCTGGCTGGCCACAGCTTCGAAGGACTCCCGGCTCTCCCGCTCCACCTGTAGCTTGACCTCGATGGGGTAGTCGTAGTAGCCTCCCCTGTCGTTGATGGCGACTATGAACGGCGACGAGAGAGACTGCTGCTTCGTTATCGAGTCGACGAGGTCCTGGGTGAAGGTGGCTATGCCGCACTCCCGCGGCGGATAGGTGCTGAGGTAGGCTACCACGGGTTTCTCGATCCCCGAATCCACGGAGCCGGCGCTTACTCCCCTGGTTCTCTCCAGGTAGACCGTGTGAGCGAGGTTCAGAAGCCTCCTCTCCGTGGTGAGGCCAATCAGGTTTCCTTTTTCGGTGACAACGAGTCTCCTGATGTTGTGGGTTCTCAGCAAGGCGATGGCTTCACGTATGGACTCGTCCGCCTCGATGGTGATCAGTGGGGACGACATGATCATCCTAACCGTCGTCGTCTCCACGTCTCTTTCCTGTTTCAGCACCCTGTCGATGACGTCTCGCTCGGTGACTATCCCCACAGGTGCCTCGTCTTCGACGACTATCACGGCTCCGACGTTTTTCACGACGAAGAGGTCGAACAGCCTGTACGCCGGGTCGTCGGGGTCGGCTGTGGGCACCTCCATGTTGGTGCCGCTTAGCACAGGGAGGTCGAATAACAGTTTAAAGTAGGAGTCGGTATTAGCCACGGTGTATACTAACGCTTCTTATCTATAAAATGGTGAGAACGCAGGGTTTTATTTCGTTTAACCGTATAATATACCGAGTTTTCATGGAGGTCTACGCCGTGATAATTGCCGGGGGGACGGGGACTCGTCTCTGGCCTCTCAGCACACAAGAGAAGCCTAAGCAGACCCACAGGTTTCTCGGAGATTATACGTTGTTCCAGGAAGCCGTTCAGAGGATTAAGCCACTGGTAGGGCTAGACCACGTGTTAGTTGTGGCGGGGAGCCATATCGTTGAGGAACTGAGGCGTCAGGAGCCGTGTATCCCGGAGGCTAACTTCATCGTGGAGCCGGCTGGCATGGGGACGGCTCCGTGCATAGGTTTGGCGGCGATCCATGTAGCTAAGCGTAGCCCGGAGTCGGTGATGGTTGTGTTAACCGCCGACCATCACATCGGCGACGTTGGAGGCTTCCACGTTGCGCTGTGGGTCGCCGTAGACGTCGCCTCTAAGGGTCACCTAGTTACGTTGGGGGTCAAACCAACTGAACCTTCGACGGGTTACGGGTACATCGAGCATGGGGATCCCATCGACAGGGTGCGTGGGCTCAGAGTGCTCCGCGTGAGCCGGTTCACGGAGAAGCCTGACAGGGCGACGGCTTCGGAGATGATGAGGTCGGGGCGGTACTCGTGGAACAGCGGTATGTTCGTCTGGAGGGTGGACAGGATACTCGAGGAGTTCAGGTCACATATGCCTGAACTCTACGATCAGTTAGTTGTGGTTGGGGACGCCATCGGATCGCCGTCCTACATGGAGGTGTTGGAGGCTTCCTGGGGGAGTGTGCCTCGGGAAACCATAGACTATGGGGTCATGGAGAAGGCGGGCGACGTCGTGGTGGTTCCTGTGGACGTCGGCTGGTCGGATCTGGGTACGTGGAGTAGCGTAATGAGCCTGTTGCCGAGTGACTCTGATGGGAACGTGGTGAGGGGGAGGCATCTAGGCATAGATACTCGTAACAGTCTGATCTTCGGAGGGGACCGGCTCATAGCCACCGTGGGGGTCAGGGATCTCATAGTCGTGGACACGGGTGAGGCTCTGCTGATATGCGATAAGGCGCAGGATCAGAGAGTGAGAGACCTGGTTAAGATGCTGTGAATCGATTATTTTCAGGTATGATGAAGGGTTTTGTTTGGTGCGGTGTCTGGGATGGCGGTGGCTCTCGTGCCTACTTTCAACGAGGAGCACTACGTCGCCTCGGTGCTGGTTCGATTGATGAGGCAGGCGGATCGGGTGATCGTGCGCGACGACGGATCAGCTACTCCGAGCTGGTTTTCAGCGCGTGAAACAGCGGCGGCTGGAGAGTCGGGGGAGGATCGCCGGTGAGGTCTCCGGGTGGCTTCCCCCGCATCTGTTGCCCCCGATATCTGGAGCGTGCCTCGTTTTAGGGATCGAGTCCCGGATTCAATCAGGTCCCCGTATCACCGGGAGTTCACCGCTGCTCCATTCTGTGCACGAGGCTTCAAGTTATTTTCGCACGATGCGTATCAGCGATATCTGGGCTTACGGATGCGTCCGTTTACGCGCTATACGGTCCGTCCGGCTCGGTGGCAACCACCTATACCCCGTTGTCTTGGTGTAGGTTTATATCGTATGTTTTTTAATTATAGGTTGACTGAACATGATCAGCTATGTGAAGATCTATGGGCCGCCGCTCATGAAGGCTATAAAGGCCTTGGAGAAGGTGGCGGTCGACATGCCTGAGGTCTGCATTATGGACATGAACATCCTGGCTGCCGTGGGCGCGCCTGTTGCGGGCCCAGGGGGTCCGTTCTTCGAATCGAGCCAGGAGATAGTGGACTTCTTCGGCTACGACGAAATCCCGAAGGAGCGGTGCGATACCATCATCAGCAAGTCGGGTGAGACGCTGGGCGAGTACGACTTCTACTTCGAGTGGTTCACCGAGCCCAACATGACTCAGGTGGGGGACCTCATCGAGAGGATCGACGCAGCGCTCATGCCTATCGGCGTCAGGTACACGCTGACGACCAAGTAGCATCCCTTCTTTCTTTTTTAGATACGTTTACGTTTCATGCGTACGCGTTTGTCTGTGGCTTAAATTGAACGCACTGAGCCATTTTTTATCGTTTTTTGACGCGGGTGCAAGAAACCGAGTTTTTCGTCTGTGAGCAAGATGATTTCTGAAGTCTGGTTTCTCAGACTGGTCCTGTGTTGGATTTCGAGGTATGCTCCTTTCTCCGCCATCCGTCGTTAGCCTCATTTGACAACGAGGATGTGACGAAATTTACGTAGGTGACGACGGTTTTGATGTTTCTTCTTCTCGCCTCTCGCACTAGGGTTTTAGATTCCTCTAGATCCAGGTGGGATGTGACTACAGCTGCATTGTGATCGGCTACGATGTCTAGGATTTGACCGATCTCCGGTTTCAGTTTCCATGCCTCAGAGGTGTTAGACACAACTGGTTGAGGTCGTGGGTGCATCAGATATTAACGGGCCCCCCGGCTCCGGAGACTACAGGTCTATACGAGAGATAGGGAAAAACTTGGCCAACAAGATAAAAGGAGATTGACCACTCATTTTTTCCCTATATCGCATGCATGCCTCTGGATGCCCTTATGGGTTCAACTTGGCTAGTTGATCCGGGCTGGTTTCCAGCGCCTGGAGCGAAGGTATGAGAGTCGGGGGATGATCGCCGGTGAGGTCTCCGGGTGGCTTCGCGGCGGGCGTCTCCTGGGGGTTTTTCCTTAGGTTGTCGAGTATGAAGCGTGCCGCCGATGGTAGGCTGAGGAGCATGAAGGCTAGCTCGAGCTCTGCTTCGTTGTAGTCGTCTATGGTGACGGTGACGGCTCTGGCGGGGTGGATGTACGCGGTGAGGAAGGTGACGAGGACCAGGTAGTAGGTGGTGGCGACTGCTATCACGCCTAGTTTGGCGTATATGTACCGCAGGTATCCCAGCACCCTGTAGCCCTCCGCTTTATGGGTCTTGATCCTTTTTTTTAGGGATTGTCGAGCGCTGTTATTGACCCGGTTTTCGTATCATTGGGGGCTTGCCTCTGCTCTATATTGGAGATAGATACTCAAGACTTTCTTCATGTGTGTCGTCGAGGAGGGACGTCAAACCAAAGAATATTATAGTCGTTTCTGTGACACGACACTCATGGAGTTCACTGTCCGACCAGAACTCAAAATATTCTACCCGACGGCCGTCTTCGGTGGTTTAGCCATCAATGACCAGCGGAACATGAGAGAGCACCCAGACCTTGAGCATGCGAAACGCCTTCTGGAGAAAGACGTCAAAGAAAACTACCCGGCTCCTAAGGAAGACCCGGTGGTCCAGAGGTATGCGGAGTACTTCGGTAGATGGGGGAGAACCTATCCCATCGAGTATCAGATAAACAGCATCAAGAAGGGGAGAGCGTTCCCACGGGTTTCGACTCACGTGGACTGCATGTTCATGGCCGAGCTGGAGGATAGGGTCCTGACTTCGGGGCATGACAGGGACGCGGTTCAGGGCGGGCTGGTCTGCCAGGACAAGACCTTGCTGTACCCCATTCTCG
>CAYPNN010000037.1:0-9384 GCA_964412065.1 uncultured Candidatus Bathyarchaeia archaeon | reverse complement strand
CCACCACGCTTTCAAGCCCGGCCCGCGTTTCCTGGTATTCTTCGGCTTCCTCTAGGATCTCATCGACTTCGTATCCGTTCAGCCTGACGGCGTGTTTCCTCGGCTCGTCTTCGAGAGCTGTGCCAGCTATTGGGAAGGGTCTGGGGAACCTTATCAACGGCTTCAATACCAGGCAGACCTTGTACCTGTTTCTCTTTAGATACAGCTCTTCTCGTTTGTCTTTTATCAGCCAGTCTTCTATCACTTTGTTTACTACGCCGTAGCCTGTGATGCATTCTCCGAACATCCAGATCCTCTTGACGAACAGTATCTTGCTGCCTCGTACCCACGGCCTGTCTATCCTGCTGTAGTATCTGCCTGTGTCGTAGAGCTGGTTCTCTATGGCTGTGTTCCAGATCCTTATGGCGTAGCCGTGATCGTCGCTCATGTTTGAAAGATGAAAACTTCATGTAATTAACTCTTTTTTAAAACTTTTAATATAAAAATTGTAGGATGTCTTATTGTTGATTTGATTCGATATAGATTATCATAAATAATAAGAAAAGAATGAGTGAAGGTGATTCTGTTGAGCTAAAATCTAGTTTTACCTAATGATCTTGAGGCTGATGATAGTGCCGTCTCGGTGGCGCATACCGAGACTTGTCTGGAAGAAAGCTTTTATCATTTATTTCTTTTAATTTATGTTATCTTGAGGGCATTGATTCTTGCCGGGGGTTTGGCTACTAGGCTGAGGCCGCTTAGCTTGACTAGGCCTAAGATTCTTTTTCCGTTGGTTGACGTGTCTCTCATCGACTATACGTTAAGGAGTCTCAGGGATAGTGGCGTTGACACGGTTGTCATCTCTGTGTCTGCTGTAGGTACTTGTATGAAAAATGTGTTTTTGTACCTGTTTTCCGTTGCTGGGATGCAGGGAATGATTGGGATTCGATCGCTTCTAACGTAGTTTAGATGCTTTTTTTGGGCTTCATGAGCCCATTCATGCACCCAGTTTTTTAGGCAGAGATCTTATGTCTGGGCTTTTCTCATAGCCTGTCTAGTGCTTCATAGAAGATGTGGATGATTTTGGGTGAGAGCCAGAAGCCTCCCTCAAGCATTTGACATAGGGATTCCTTCGCCTGTTTATTGCTTAGATGTCGCTCTTTCACGGCCTTCAGAAGCACGTAGAGGACGCCCTTAGGTTCCAGGCCGAGGGATTTCCCTGTTTGATAGGCGTCTTCATCGTTTGTCAGGAAGAGGCTGATCCCCTTCTCTAGAGCGAGTGCTATCGCTTCACGTTCTCCTTTGCCTAATTCGATGCCGAGCTTGTTCTCTCTATCCTCCACTTTGTCTATGAACTGTTTCTTGGGTTTGTAGACCCTTATCCACCCCTCTTCTATGGTTTTCTTGGTTATTTGAGCGTCCTCGTGGCCCTTTTCAAGCCCACGGGTTACAGCCTCTTCGTAGACTGCCTCAGGGATCACTATCTCGGAGTATAGCTTCTTCAATAGGTGTAGGGTGTCGCTTTTTCCTAGCCATATGAGTGGGCCGGCATCTGAAGATGCCGCCAATTAGCCCACCAGCTGCTCGACCTCTTCGCTGAACCTCTCTTCCCCGTATCTGAAGACGACGTTTCTTCTTCTGAGTTCCAGGGAGAGCTCTCTGTAGCCTAGGCCCGTCAGCTCAGCCATTCTTCCGAACGAGATGCCGCCCTTTCTGTATAGCTCTAGGGCTAGGCGTAGCTTCATCTCGTCGATGCCTATCTTGAGGGCCTCCCTCATGATGTCGGATTTCTCTCTCTGGAGTTTGTCTGTGAGGTCTTCGAGGTCTTCTATCGTCTCTTCAGGGAGCCTGACGGTTGTGACCTTGAACGTCAAGGCGTTCACTGTATTCTTTTAGAATACAGTTCTTATTAAATGTATGCCCCTCCCGATGAGTGGGGGCTTGAATCGGGCGATCTGGAAGGAAGACCATAGCACCCATCTCTCAGCTCCACCCCCTTTTCGGTAACCACGTAACAGCCTAGCTGTTATAACGGGAAAAAATTTGATATGGTGAAGGTGTAGATGTGGAAGGATCGGGGATCAGAGGCAATAGGCGATTACCGTGATAAGGAGTTGCCCCGGCTCTTCCTTCCAGGTAGAGACCCAGTTTTTATCTTTATATAATATAATATGTTGGGTTTTCCTACATGCATTCAACTGGGTGCAGGGTTTTCGGCTCCTTATTTTTAGGAGAACGTTTCATGTTTGTTCGCTTTCGGTTTTTCGTTTAACGTTTATCGCGTCGTGATCGGAAGGGGTCTCGTCGGGGACTCCAGGGACATCTACTTGTACGGTTTGGAGTTCTGGGTCGGGGTGAACGTCGTTGACAAGGTTGTCATGGCTGTGAACAACCTCGCCGATAGTATTGTTGATTATTTGAGTCATGTGTTTCTTGTTTGAATGATAAGAGATGGGAGGCTGGTGGGGAAGCTTGATTGCTTATTTGAAGAGACCCGTGTTTCCTCGGCTCGTCTTCGAGGGCTGTGCCAGCTATTGGGAAGGGTCTGGGGAACCTTATCAACGGCTTCAATACCAGGCAGACCTTGTACCTGTTTCTCTTTAGATACAGCTCTTCTCGTTTGTCTTTTATCAGCCAGTCTTCTATCACTTTGTTTACTACGCCGTAGCCTGTGATGCATTCTCCGAACATCCAGATCCTCTTGACGAACAGTATCTTGCTGCCTCGTACCCACGGCCTGTCTATCCTGCTGTAGTATCTGCCTGTGTCGTGGAGCTGGTTCTCTATGGCTGTGTTCCGGGTTTCTGTTAATTTACGTTGTCTTGAGGAAGTTGATCCTCGCCGGGGGTCTGGTGGTCGGGGGTTGTCTTTGTCGGAGGTTGGGTCGTCCGTCGGGGGTCTTCGGTGTGTTTTTGCGAATCTGCGTTTTCCTTATAATTGGTTACTTATTATAAGCGTTTTTCCGGGGACGTATCGTGTAGACTTTGGAAGCGGCTGTTATCCAAGTTTAGCGTGTTTGAGTTGATATTTGAGGCGGATAATGGGATTGGGCTTGTTTTTTATCGATGGGTGTCCCTAGGACCATCATTGATAATAGATCAAGGTTATTTTCTTCTAATGAGAAATCCTGCAATCAGTAGCACCATAATTGAGGCTGCGATCATCCCAGCCAGGTAAATCTGTTGTTCTGAAAATCTTTGAACCTCTAGGGTTGTCTGGTCTACGTTATTGGTTTCGTCGCTTTCGAGGATCGAGTCGCTGTAATCTATCTCTGCCCTGACGCTCGTTTGACCCGTCTGCGTGGGAGTGTAACGCAGTGATGATGTCTTCTCTTCGTTTGCCTTCAGCCCAGCTACGTCGTCCGTGATTACCTGGTTTTGAACAAGTAAGGCGACCTTGAAACCCTCTACGATGTCTTCTGGGCCTGTGTTACTTACTTTGACCTCGATGCAGCATTCCTCGTTTTTCACGACTTCTTCCGGCACCGATATTATTTCTATTTGAAGGTCGGGGAACCTGATCTGCTTGGTTGTTTGGTGCTGGTTGTTATCGCTGTAGAGCTCGTCAGATGCTGAGGTTAATGAGACGATGATGATGTACTCTCTTTCGTTCTCGGGGGTCCAGATCGTTTCGCTGGTTTCTTGTTCCTGTTGTTTTAACGTGGCTCACGTACTCTCCCAGAGAGTTGATGGTGCCGAGGTGTTGCGGGTAGTTACTATAGTACTGTGTGTTGCTTATCAAAACGTTTCTGTATTGGTCCTGTGATCCTGCATACTCTTCTCCCACACAGGTTTTATCGCCGAAGACGATCCAGGCGTAAGCGTTTCCGTCGTTGTTGTAAAAGTCGAACTCTATCTCCCAGTTCTGTTGAGGGCTGGAGTGAGGGCTGGACAGCCCCAGGTACTTCGCGTATTCCCGGGAGGACCGGATGATCGTTAAGATACCTGCTACGCCTCCGCCTCGGCTCCGTAGGGATCTTGTTAGGGATTCTAGGGATATCTGGTTGTTTGGTTTGGGGGAGTTCGGGGTCAGGGTGAACGTCGCCACCGACAGCAGCGTTGAGAGGAGGTCGATCGCCGGGTCTCTGAGCTATGTCCAGGAAGTGGGCGCCCCTTCACTGGTAGTCTTCCTATGTCTGAGGGAGCGGAGGAATGGTTAAGAGTAGGAAAGTACTACTGCTCATAGGGTGTCGGTGATGGAAGATAGGGAGGTGTCCCTGGTCAAGGTCACTAGGAAGGGGCAAGTCACGATACCTCAGGAGACCAGGGAGAGGCTTGGGATCAGGAAAGGCGACTACCTCGTGGCCACGGAGGTTAAGGATCTGGTTATCCTGAGGAAGGTGTCCCTGCCATGCTGGGACGAGCTCTTCGATTACGGAGAAAAATTCGCCGTGGAAAGAGGCATAACCCGCGAGGATGTCCTGAAGGCTATTAGAGCAATCAGGCGAGGAGATTGATCCGCACAACGCTTGATACGAACATCCTTGTCTCAGCCTTATTATACCCGGGAAACGAGAGAAAGATCCTCGAGGCTGCCATCGAGGGAAAGTTCAAGCCAGTTACCTCACCCGCCATTCTCGACGAGTTGGGAAGGGTTCTGACTCGTCTCGGGGTTGGTGGACATGAGGTTGAGGGCTACCTCATAAGGATCATGGAGGTATCAGAAGTCCGCGTCCCCAAGAGGGTGGATGGCATCGAGATCAGGGATAGAGAAGACGTCAAGATTCTGGAGTGCGCAAGCTCAGATGCATCCGATTACATCGTAACCGGAGATATAGACCTTCTATCACTGAAAGAATATGATGGAATAAAGATTATAAGAAGCCGGGAGTTGTTAAGGCTTCTAGATTTATAGAAGAAGTAAACTTTTGAGGTGTGTCTACCTTCTCAATAATTCCGATACTAAGTGAATATCATGATCGCTGATAGAAAGGGAGTTTGTGGGGGATATCTCCATGAAGGTTCAAATCGCCTCCACACCCACCTCCAGTGCATGCAAAGCAACTCAGGCTAGCATAAACGCCAGCAAAGTATCCTTGTCTTGTGAGTTCACATTCAACTAAACGCTCAACCGGTCTGAGCTTCTCGAGGTTTATTCCACGCGCACGCAGCCGGAATTACCAGTTTGAAGAATATTCTAAACATTATCGGGTCGTCGGATACGATCAAAGAGGCTTCAGTAGATCAGCTGAACCAGTATCTGGAGAAGAATAGCTTCTTTGCATTATGTGCTTCATTTGTTATTTTCTCTGCTATTCTCTGAAAATCAGGAATATCATGCTCTCCTATGATCACGAGCTGGGCAACTGATCTCATGGAGACGAGAAGAAGGAGTATGTCCAGGGTTAATCTGATTAGCATGATGAAGCATGCTCCACCCTTTTAAGGTAAAATCTGTACCTCTATGTTGTTGTGAATACCTGAAACGGTTCTTCCAGTAGTATGCAATGATTACCTGCATGCTCGATCAGGTAAGTAGGAGAAATCGTTTTTAATTCATTTTAGTAGATTCTGTTGTCTTGAGGGCGTTGATCCTCGCCGGGGGTCTGGTGGTTCGTCAGTCGGGGGTCTTCGGTGTGTTTTTGCGAATCTGTGTTTTCCTTATAGTTGGTTACCAACTATAAGCGTTTTTTCAGGGGGCTCCGCCCCGGTTTTTTAGTTAAAATGTGTTGGTTTTACCGTGATTCCGTTGGGTTCTTCGGCGTCGCCCGGTGTCGCCGCTCATCGCTAATGGTTTGCTCCTCCTCTTCTCTACGATGGAGTGGACGGCTAGGGCGGTGGCCCAGAACCGGTCGTCGTGGGTGCCCGGTGGGTGGCTGTACTGGATCTTGCCTGTCTTGGCTAGCTGGTACGAGGGGGTGTTGAGCTCGTTGAACAGCTCCGGGTCGTACGGTATGTGCAGCAGCGGCGTGAGGGTCTGGGGGTTGCCCTCGCCGCTCGTGCATCCACGGGGGCAGGTGGTCGTCCACTCGCCCTCCAGGGATTCTACGAAGCCTCTCCAGCCGCAGCGGGGGCACTCGGCTGTCCTCATGGTCTCCTTGAGGGCCGTGGCCATCGCCTCCTTGCTGGTCTCGGTGAACGTTACGCCTTCGACGTTTCTTACCCCGGCTCGCCTCATGTCCTCGACGATGTAGTCGCCTACGCCGGTCTGATCGCAGGCTACTGATGCGATGCTGCTCCAGTTGTCCTGGAGTCGTTTGATGTAGCCGATGACGACGCCGTAGGGCGTGTCAAGCTTGAACCGGTGGAGGTGCCTCATGTGGAGGTGGCCGTGTTTGGCCTCCACCACCGCCACGACGCTGTGGTCCTGCTTCTTGCCGAAGTCCACGCCGGCGAAAAACCTGCCCCTGGGCTTTTTATCGGCGGCGGTGTATGTGAGGTCGGCGTCCTGGCAGAGCGCTATGAGGCTGGCGGGCAGCCACCTGTCTGTATCCTCAGCCCACTCGCAAAGCATCTCCCGCCTCCAGCGGACCGGGTCGCCTGCCAGCTGCTGCCTGATCATCTCGACGAACTCGGGGTCCAGGGGGCCGTGCGGCGCCATGGCCTCGGTGTAGTCTACCCTGTGGGTGCTGAACCTGCTGTACCGTGGGTCGTGGAACATCTTGTGGAAGACGCTGTCGGTGTTCCAGGGGGTGCTCTCGGCTATCAGGTAGCCGTTTGTGGTGTTGAGGGTGAAGAGGACGGCTGAGTAGAGGTCTTCGTCGTCGCGTATGAAGTTCATCTCCATGAGGTAGACCACCTTAGCGGTGTGGCCTCTGATGGTCTCGGGGACGGGCGGCTCCGCCAGGATCTGGCTGCCGTTCCTGAAGCGGATGACGGTGCGGAGTATGTTCTTGTTGCCTACGACGTAGTCGAAGAACCGTTTGTCGTCTTTCTCCATGCCTCTGAGGTGGCGGTGGAGGGCGTTGAAGGCGATGTTCTTGACCTGGTCTAGCTTGGGGGCTGTCACGAGGATGACGGAGCCGGGGTGTCTGAAGGCGTAGTAGAGGAGCTTCGCCATGCCGTTATAGGTTTTCCCGGTCTGGCGGGCCATGAGGTTGGCTACGAAGTGGCCGGGGTCCCGGAGGAAAGGCCATATATACTCGTAGGGCTCGTAGCGGAGCCACCTCCTGCAGAACTCGACGGGGTCAGCCGGCAGGGTCCTCGGCGATCTCGTAACCGAGCTCGTCTTCTCCCCTCTTCTCCGCAAGCTGTCTCTCTTCTTCCTCCAGCTCCGTAACTTCCCGCTCAAGGCTCTCCACCTCGACGTCCACGACCATGCCGTAGCAGGCCTTGATAGCCCTGATGAGCACGGACATGGCCTTCACCTGTATCTCTTCGACGCCCTCCGGGTCCGAGATCATCTTGTCGCACTGCTGGGCGATCCTCTCCAGGCGCTCTATGTAGCTCTCCCTCTTCTTAGCCGGGTTAATCCGGACTCGGCGAGTCGAAATGTAGAGCCGAACTCGTCGGCCTCCGTGACCCTTCCGCTCCACCGATCCCTTCTCTTGAGCTCCCTTACGACTTCCAGCATGAGACTCAGGTCCCGGTTCAGGGAGGGAACGTTTCCCCTTATCTTGCAGAAGGCGTCCTTGGTCCTCTGGTTCTCTCTCCCTGTCTTCAGCCACTCCTCCAGCAGCCTCCTCTCAACCTCGGTGAATATGTAGCGCCGCAAAGCCTCACCTCGACGGCCGACGGTGCAGCGTTATCTGTCGTGTCCCTCCCCCCAGTCCCTGCACCAGTAGAGATACGCCTTGGTCTGGGATAGGACGCCGAGTATCCGTAGGGTCCAGGCCAGGCTGGCGGTGTCGGCTGAGCACAGCCAATCCCTGAACTCCGACCTCTTGATGTAGGGTTTCTTGGTCCTCGCTAGCCTCCGATAGTAGTGAGCGTCGACACGCAGCATAGCCTCGTTTATTTCTGTGTGCTTCTCGGGGGGGAGGCTGGCTAGCTTCCTCTCGTTGTATCTCCTCGACGCCAGCATCGCGGGGTTGAAGCCCAGTGCCTCGAGCCTGTTTACCGCCTCGACGATCCTCTCTGTGGGTTCCTTCACTAGGATCTTCTTCATGCCGGCCTTCTCGGCGAATGGGTTGTACTGGGCCATCACCGCTATGAGCTCGACGTGGCGGCGGCCTGTGAGGCGCAGCGTCTCCTTGATGAGCCTGGCGCCGAGGCCTATTGTTCGGTACTTGGGGTGGACGATGACGCGGCTGATGAGCGCCCACTCCTCGTTGAGCTCCCTGAGCCGCGGCGCGTAGCCGACGGCCTTCGACCTGCCCGCGGAGGTGGGAGTCGGGTACGTGTAGGCTATGACGCCGATGAGCTCGCCGCCGAGCTTCATCGAGTAGAACCTGAGGGGCGCGACGACCCTGTGATCCCTGTAGTGGAGGTAGGCTAGCCTCATGTAGTCTTCCTTGGATGCCTCCTGTATCGTGACTTCCCGGGCGACGGTGCAGCTGGCTGTCTCTATGTTAGAGTGGTATCTGATGCTGATCTCGGTGCCCCAGCTTTTGTGTATGTGGATGCTGGGGCTCAGGTCGTCGAGTAGGTCTGTGTGGGTTGTCGCCACGATGAGCGTGGCGCCGCTGCGGCGGGCCAGCTTCTGGATGTTGTACGCCACGATCTTTGCGGTGGATCTGTCGAGGGTGCTGCAGAACTCGTCGCAGAGCCAGTAGTGCCTGCCTTTGTCGAGCAGCTGGGCGATCTTGAATCGGTACCGCTGCCCGTCGCTCAGGTGGCTGGGCCGCCGTAGGAACAGGTAGGCGTCGTTGAGGCCAACCAGGCTGAGCAGCCTCAGCGCCTCACTGAAGCTGCCGCCCACGAGGTCTATGATGGGCTTGTCGCCGGGGGCCTCCAGCTCCGTCATGGAGGCCGCCTCGTCTCCGAGGTCCTCCTTGAGGGCCCTGAGGAGCACCGACTTGCCGCTGCCGCTGTCCCCGGTGATGTAGACCACGTCGCCCTCGACCAGATGGACCTCGAAGTCTCTGTAGAGCATGTGTTCCTGTGTCTCGTCGACGCCGAGCCCGAAGGCCTCCGCTACCTCGATGGTGCGCTCCGTGAGGGGCGTCTGGGTCTTGAAGCCGATGTCGTAGACGTAGCAGCCGCGCTGCTTGTCGAAGCGGCGCACCCTCCTCCCGACCCTGACCCGAGACAACGCTACCCAGCGTCCCTCCTCTCTAGGTGCCGCCTGTACTGCCGCCTGATGGCTCGCCGGGCGCCACGCAGCCTGTACCAGTAGCCGGCGACGGGTATGGGGCCGCCCACGACCTTGTAGGTGGGCGCCGAGGACCCGATCTCCTCTCCCGCGGCCAGCTTCTTTATGGTCCAGGTCTTCCCCATCACCGTGTTCTCCTCCGTCTCCCCTACCTTCATTCCGTCGACTTCCCCCAGACGGCTCCGACTATGGTGCCCACCACGAGCATGATGC
>CAYPNN010000036.1:0-9518 GCA_964412065.1 uncultured Candidatus Bathyarchaeia archaeon | reverse complement strand
GGATAGGACGGTCAGGGTCGTCGCCGAGGTGGATGGGAGGATGGTGGGTCAGTGCGAGGTCGCGGTGGGACCCGGCAGGAAGAGCCACGTGGGCACCCTCGGCATCTCCGTGAAGCAGGGCTACAGGGAGATAGGTATAGGCCAAGAGCTGATGAGGGAGGCGGAGAGGCACGCCGGCAGGCTGGGGCTGGAGAAGATAATGTTGGAGGTCTTCGCCACCAACGACAGGGCCATCCACGTCTACGAGAAGATGGGATACAGGATAGTCGGCCGAGCCCCGGGGGAGATCAAGTACAAAGGAGATTACGTGGACGGACTCTACATGCTTAAAGATATTTACTGATCTTAGTTTTATATCACTGAAAATATTTGCACCATGTTTTGGGGGCGAGAACATTCTTCACCGAGTTCACGTCAAAAAAGGGGCTCAAAGTCGTCCTTAGGCCACCCAGGTGGGGCGACGTAGATGACCTGTTTGAACTACGCAACGAGTTGATCGAGGAGGAGGCCATGATCGGCGGCGACTCCAAGAGAACCAGAGATCAGCAGGTAGACAGCCACGCCGAGATGATGAAGGCCGTGGAGAGCGGCCGCGCAGTAGTGGTGATAGCTGAGGCAGATGGGAAGGCGGTGGGGCAATCCAACGCGAGGAAGAGGGGCGGCCGCCTCAGACACACAGCAGGGTTAGGCGTGTTCGTTAGGAAGCAGTACAGGGACCAAGGCATAGGCTCGGAGATGATGAAGGAACTTGAGAACCAAGCGAGGGGTATAGGCGTCGAGATACTGTACCTTGAGGTCTACGGCATCAGCCCCGCGATGAGACTCTACGAGAGGCTGGGCTACCGTGAATACGGGAGGCTCCCAGGGGGCATCAAGTACCGCGGCGAGAACGTGGACTGCGTCTCCATGTACAAGCGTGTCGCCGGGTGACGAATACCTTTTTAAAAGCCTCCGGCACCATTCATTGTACGGAGACAGGGATATGAGTGTGTATCACTCGGACTGGATAGGCTCCTCCTAGCGGAGGAAGCCGTTTATAAGCGTCACCCTAGTCCCGACAGAAAAACTGAGTCAGCGACTACGCTAGATATTTTTGGGGAGAGCCAGTCATGACGGACCAAGAGAGACAGGAAATGGTGGTGACGCCCTGGGAGGTGAGCGGCGACATCGACTACGGCAAGCTCATAGAGCAGTTCGGTGTCCAGCCCATGACCCAGAGCATCGCGGACCGCATCGCCAAACACGCCGGGTACATGCACATGCAGCTCCGGCGGGGAGTATACATCAGTCACAGGGACACGGACTGGTGGCTGGACGAGTACGAGAAAGGCAACAGGGTGGGCCTCTACACCGGTCGGGGACCTTCGGGGCACGTCCACCTGGGCCACCTGCTGCCGTGGTTCTTCTGCAAGTACCTGCAGGACGCCTTCGACGCCGACCTCTACTTCCAGATGACCGACGACGAGAAGTTCCTCCACAGGGAGGACCTCAACCTGGAGGAGGCCATCAGGCTGACCTACGACAACTCCCTGGACGTGATAGCGTGCGGGCTGGACCCAGGGAAGACACACATAATAAGCGACTCAGATCACATCCAGCACATCTACAAGCTCGGCCTCAAGGTCGCGAAGAGGATAACTTTCAGCACCGTGAAGGCTGTGTTCGGGTTCACCAACAGCGACAACATCGGATCCATCTGGCACCCGGCGCTCCAGTCCATGGTGTGCTTCCTCCAATCGGACAGGGAGGGCAGGAACATCCCGTGCCTGATACCGGCTGCCATAGACCAGGACCCCTACTGGAGGATAACCCGGGACATAGCGGAGAAGCTGGGCTACTACAAGCCGGCGCAGATACACGCCAAGTTCCTGCCGGGACTCGCCGAGGGAGGCAAGATGAGCGCCAGCCAGCCCGAGACAGCCATATTCACCACGGATCCGCCGAAGGTGGCTGCTAAGAAGGTGATGAGCGCGTTCACCGGCGGCAGGGACACCGTCGAGGAGCAGAGACGGCTGGGAGGCCGCCCCGAGGTGTGCAACGTATACGCATACTACTACTTCCTCTTCGAGGAGGACGACGCGAAGCTCACCGAGAGGGAGGCAAGGTGCCGGTCGGGCTCCATCCTATGCGGGGAGTGCAAGAAGCAGCTGTCGGAGCGCGTGAAGACGTTCCTCGTGGACTTCCAGGCGAAGCGGGAGAAGGCCAAGGAGGTCCTCGACGACTTCCTCATCAAGCCTGTGGAGTGAGGTGACGACGATCTATTGTGGCGCATAGAGGAGCCCCAGTCGTCACCCCCTGGGAGGTAAAGGGCGAGATCGACTACGGCAGACTCATGGAGCGTTTCGGCACCGAGCCCATAACCCCTGAGCTGCTGGAGAGGATCAGGCGGCACACCGGCAGGCTCCACTACATGCTCCGGAGGGGCGTGTTCTACAGCCACAGGGACTTAGACGCCATACTCGACCACCATGAGAGCGGCGGCAGATTTGTCCTGTACACCGGGAGGGGCCCCTCCGGGCCGGTGCACATAGGACACCTCGTCCCGTGGACGTTCACGAGGCACCTGCAGGAGGCCTTCGGCTCGAAGCTGCTCTTCCAGTTCACCGACGACGAGAGGATGCTCATCAGGGACGACATCGACGAGGAAACCACGAGCCACTGGGTGCTAGAGAACGCGCTGGACCTCATGGCGCTGGGGTTCGACCCCGAGAGGACAGAGTTCATAGTAAACACGAGACACGCATCGAAGCTATACCCGCTGGCCCTGAAGATAGCCAGAGGGCTCACCTGCTCCACGATGAAGTCGGTGTTCGGGTTCGGCGACGACTCCAGCTTGGGAATGATGTTCTTCCCAACGATGCAGGCTGCGCCGTGCTTCCTAGCGTCGGAGCGGGCGGGGGAGCCGGTGCCCTGCCTTGTGCCGGCTGGGATCGATCAGGACACGTACTGGAGGATAACCCGGGACGTCGCCCGGAGGCTGGGGTACCCGAAGCCTGCTCAGGTGCACGGCAGGATGCTTCCCGGGTTGACTGGGGACGCGAAGATGTCGTCGTCCCAGCCCCTGACAGCGATCTACACCACGGACGTGCCCGAGCTTGTGGAGCGGAAGATAGCTGAGGCCGACACAGGGGACCACCCAGCCCGGTGCCCCATGTACCAGTACAGGTACTTCCTTCTAACAGAGGACGACGATGAGGTCGGCGAGCTATACGTGGGCTGTCTGGAAGGAAGCATCGACTGCTATGAATGCAAAGCGCGGCTCGCCGAGACCGTGAACAGGTTCCTTAAAAGGCACCGGAGGCGGAGGAGGCTGATCAGGGGCGGCGTAGAGAGGATGCTGGAATAAACCTCTTCCGGCACCGTACACACTTTCTTTTCCATGAGCATCGTGAGAAGCCTCGGCGACATACCTGAGACGGCTCATCCCTTCCTGAACGGCGTGGGCATGCGCGTGCTTTACTCGAGCCGGGACGACGACGGGGACCTGACCTGCTTCGTGGTCAGGTGCCCCGCCGGTTCGGAGATCGAGGAGCATGTCCACGAGGAGGAGACGGACGTCATATATGTGCTGAGGGGGAGGACGAAGATGTGGGTGGAGGACCGGGGCGTGTTCCCGCTGCTGCCCGGGGTCTTCGTGGTGGTGCCGAAGGGGCTGAGACATAGAACCTTCGACGTCGAGGAGGAGCTCGTCGTGTACGACGTGTTCACGCCGCCCATGTTCTAGTCGTTTTTATCGTGATTAAACGGGTCACCCATATATTTTTACATGAATCGAGACCAGTTCAGAGCGTTTATTTGCCTTTTTTCGGTGAAGGAAAGCCGATTCCGCTTTTTTCGTTCTCCCCACGCCCCCACATCAAGCGTGGATTTGCACAGGTTTTAGAAAGATATATGCACCTCACCGGCGACACAGTAACTGTTGATTGTGATGCCGGAAGACTTGAGGAAGCAGTACGATGAGCTGCTTGGGATGTCGAAGGAGATAGCCGTGCTGGGCTCCGCGGTCGCCATACTGTACTGGGACATGGAGACCAAGATGCCGCCCCGGGCCGTGGAGCTGAAGAGCCAGCAGCTCGCCATGCTCCAGAAGATAGGGCACCAGATGCTCGTCGACCCCGAGAACGGGAAGACGCTGGACGCCATCGAGAGCCACGGGGACTACGGCTCCCTGAGCCAGCTGGAGAAGCGGAACGTCTACCTTGCGAGGAAGGCGTACGACGAGGCCACGAAGATACCCGAGGAGCTGGTCGTAGAACTTTCGAAGCAGTCCACCGTGGGCGTCAACGTGTGGAAGAAGGCGAAGGCTGCCAGGGACTGGAAACTGTTCAAGCCCGAGCTCGAGAAGATGAAGGCGCTGAAGGACCGTGAGGCTGAGATACTCATGGAGGTCAAGGGAGCCAAGACGCCCTACGACGCCTTGATCGACAGCTTCGAGCCCAAGATGACGGCGGACAACATAACCAGAATCTTCGAAGAGATGAAGAAGGGGCTCAGGAGGGTCATGGACAAGGTGACGGCGCAGGGGAAGCCCGACGTCGAGTTCCTGAAGCGCCCGGTACCCGCCTCGATCCAGGAGAGGATCGGGGAGAGCATCGCCGACTTCATCGGCTACGACATAAAGTCGGATGAATCCGGGGGCAGGATCGACACCACGGAGCACCCCTTCACCACAGGCTACTACACGGACGTCAGGATAACCACACACTACCACGAGGACAGGTTCGAGTCAAGCATCTTCAGCGTACTCCACGAGGGCGGCCACGCCCTCTACGAGCAGGGGCTCCCCATGGACTGGATGTACCAGCCCGTCGGCACAAGCGCAAGCTACGGCATCCACGAGTCCATGAGCAGGTTCATAGAGAACATGGTGGGGAAGAGCCCAGAGTTCTGGGCGTACTACCTGCCCGAGCTCAAGAAGCTGACGGGAGACACCTTGAAGGACGTCACCTACGACGAGATGATCAAGGCTGTCAACTACGTGACCCCCAGCAAGATCAGGATCGAGGCAGACGAGGTCACCTACGGGCTCCACATCGTGATAAGGTTCGAGATCGAGAGGGACCTGTTCAGCGGTAAGCTGAGCATCGACGAGCTGCCCCAGGCGTGGAACCAGAAGTACATGGACTACCTGGGCGTCGATATAAAGGACGACAGCGAGGGCGTAATGCAGGACACCCACTGGGCCGGAGGCAGCTTCGGGTACTTCCCCAGCTACGCGCTGGGCAACATCTACGACGGCGAATGGCTGACAAAACTCAACAAAGACCGCCCGGACTGGCGGGAGCAGATAAAGGGCGGAAGCTTCAAGGAGACCAAGCAGTGGCTGACAGACAACGTCTACAGCTACGGTAACCTCTACGACCCCGAGGACCTGGTGAAGGAGGTCACAGGGAAGGGGCTCATCGTGAAGCCGTTCATCGACTACTTGGACGCCAAGTTCGGCGCCATCTACGGCTACTAGCCGCCTTTCTTACTCAACGGCTCATTGAGACCTTTCAAGCAGCCAAAGGCGCCTCACCATAGCTTCATTATTATTATGCCCTTACCTCTTTCCTTCCACGATGAGCCTCCCAGAGGAGTTCAGGGCGTCCTACCGTAGACAGAGGTACGGGCTGGTGGGCAACCACAGCGCCGTGAAGACGTGCCACTGGCAGAGGCGCAGCCTCAACACCGGGGGAGCGGAGAACTGCTACAAGAACAGGTTCTACGGGATACCAACCCACCGCTGCCTCCAGATGACGCCGAGCCTCGGCCACTGCACCCAGAGCTGCCTCTTCTGCTGGAGGGCCACACCCGAGACGCTGGGAGTCTCGTGGGACCAGACACAGCCCATACATGACCCCGAGGACCCGGAGACGATAATCGAGGGATGCCTCAAGGAGAACAGTAGACTGCTGAGCGGCTTCGGCGGCAACCCCGACGTGATTGAGGAGATGCTGCGTGAGGCGAAGAACCCGGTCCACGCCGCCATAAGCCTCGAAGGCGAGCCCACGCTGTACCCGAGGCTTGGTGAACTGGTGGACGCGTTCTACGGTAGGGGGTTCAAGTCGGTCTTCATTGTAACCAACGGCACGAGGCCGGACGTGCTGGGCAGCCTCGGGGTAGAGCCTACGCAGCTCTACGTCAGCCTCTGCGCCCCAGACGAGGAGACCTACAGGAGGACGTGTAGACCGACCTCGCAGGGCCTCTGGGGGAGGGTGATGGAGACCCTTGAGCTGCTCGACAGCTTCAGCTGCCCCACGGTGCTCCGCCACACGCTTGTACCGAAGCTGAACATGCGTAACCCGGAGGGCTACGCGAGGCTCGCCGAGATGGCTAACGCCACATACATGGAGCCGAAGGCCGCGATGAGCGTGGGGGCGGCCAGAGAAAGGTTCAGCTACGACAAGATGGCGTGGTTCGAGGAGGTCCAGAGGTTCGCTGAGGAGCTCGCCGCCGCGTCAAGCTACGAGATAGTCGATGAACACAGACGGAGCTGCATAGTTCTGCTGAGTAGACTAGATAAGCCCATCAGGCTTTACTGACAACCATTATTAGCCGCCAAAATCGATAGGATTCAGTATGATCGATAAGATAGGGGTGAAGACGACCACCCGGGAGCTGGTGGCGTACAGGGAGCTGGAGCCCGGGGAGAACGAGGTCACCGAGTGCGCCAAGCTCAACAGCGAGCTCTACAGGAAGGGGGCACAGCCCAAGGACCCGACGATGGTTCTCTTCTACGACGCCAAAGGCGAGCCCGGGTGCAGGCGGGAGGTGCTGATCCCCGTCGACAGGGAGGTGGAGGGCGTGGAAACTAAGATGATGCCCGAGATCAAGGTGGCATTCCTTGTGTTCATTGGAACCGCGAACCCCGTGGAGTACTACTATGGGAAACTGTACGAGTACATCGAGACGCAGGGCCTGAAGCCGGGATCCGATATGTGCAGCATCGAGGCTGTGTACCAGCCCGACGAGTACGGGCTCAGCTACGGCAGCTTCATAGACGAGGACACGCCGGAGCACTGGCGGACCGAGATAATGATCCCGGTCGAGGAGTAAACGTTTTTTAGCCCCACGCTCTCCTTGTTTGCTCGCGCGACCGTGGTCTAGCGGTTAGGATTTTGGCCTTCCAAGCCAACGACCCGGGTTCAAATCCCGGCGGTCGCACCAACCACAATCGAAACCGATTATAGACAGGTGAAACGATCAGAGGTATGATGAATCAACGCATCCTGTTAGCTCTGGGAGCCGTCATAATACTCGCCTCGGCTGCGTACTACATCGTCTTCATGGGAAGCAACGGCGACGAGGAAGCGGAGACGCTCACGGTGACGTCCACAGCCTTCGAGGACGGCGAGGCCATGCCTGTTCTCTACACGAGGGACGGAAACAACTTATCTCCCCAGATCGCGTGGAGCAAAGTACCCGATGAGACCAGGTCAATCGCTTTGACATGCGTCGACGTCGACGCCCCCGGCGGCAGCTTCACACACTGGGTCATCTTCAATATACCCAACAGCCAGACGGAGCTGCCGGAGAACACGCCGACGTTCCCCGTGCTCGAGAACATGGTGAGAAACGGAGTAAACGACTACAGGGGCGTCGGGTACGACGGGCCTTCGCCACCGTCAGGCGAGACCCATAGATACGTTTTCACGGTCTACGCCCTGGACACGATCCTCGACCTCGAGACGGAGACCAAGCGAATAGACCTCTTGGCGGCCATTGAGGGACACATATTGGCTATAGGTACCGTGACGGGTACCTACACCCGGTAGACCGCTCCTCCACTTTTCATATATTGGATAGCCGTCTATGTTTGGAGACACAAGTTGATCGACGCCGTCACCTTCGACCTGTGGGGCACCTTAGTCTACGCGCGTGACTACGGCGAGTTCAGGCTTCCGGCGCTGAACACGCTGTTGATGATGAACGGAGTCTTCCTCGACGAGGATGAGCTAAACGAGGCATACATGGCTGGGTGGAGGCACAGTCGCCGCATCATCAGGACCGAAGACAACAGGCACGTCCGGACAGAGGAGATCGTAGACAGGGTGCTGTCGGAGGTGGGTCTCGTCGACCCTCCTAACAGGCAGGATATTGTACGGATGTACGAGGAGGCTGTGCTCATGGACCCTCCGAGACTGAAGGAGGGTGTAACGGAGACCCTGGACGCGTTGCATGAAAGGTACAGGTTGGGCCTCGTCAGCGTCACCGGGGTAAGCTCCGGGAGGCTGATGCGCGGCATCCTGGAGAGGCACAGGATACTTGGTTACTTCGAGGCGTTGGCGTTCAGCGATGAGGTGGGGTACGTGAAGCCCGACCCGAGGCTTTTCGTGGCCGCGCTGGAGGAACTGGGCGTGGAGCCGGGGAAAGCCGTGCACGTCGGCGACAGCGTGAAGAGCGACGTGTTGGGCGCCAAGAACGCGGGGATGAAGACCGTGTGGCTAAAGACCCGTGACCAGGCGCTGATTGCAGAGCCCGATTTGATAGTAACCAGGTTGACCCAGCTGCCAGAGGCTGTTAAGGCTTTAGGGACGCCTCATTCTTAGCCGTTGAGACACCGCCCTGCGTCTAGCCCGTGTTTGAGATGTAGACGTTCATTTGGTCCTCGTCGCAGGTGAACCGGTGTCCGGCTGCGTTGAGCTCCTGCATGGAGAGCCGGAGCCAGTCGCCGAAGCCTCCGGCGGCCATGTTGTCTGGGTCCATGGTGCCGGTGTCCTGCTCGAAGACGTCGCTGCATACCTTGCAGAGGATGTGCTTGCTGGCCCAGTAGTCCAGGGCCACGGGGTCGGTGCTGGCTGCCACGACTTTCACCTCCGTGGCCGACGCGTAGCTTGACTGCGGCCCGTCCCCGGGGCGAGCGTTCACCCATATGGCGTCGACGACGTTCAGGGCCGGCACTCTGGTTTGGGCCATCAAGGTGCCCATGCCGCCCTCGTCCACGGTGTCGTGGGCTCTGTAGCCGAGGCCTCGGGTGAGCTTGTCGGAGGGGACGCCCATGTAGTGCTTGACGCTGGCGGTGACGCCGTAGATCATATGTGTCTTGAGCACAGGCACGTTGATCACCTTTAGCCTCCCCACGTCGTAGTCGTCCTTCTCCGGCACGTATACTCCGTACTTGAAGCTGACGCGTGTGCCGTAAGGGGTCGTGAACTTGGGGTAAGAGACCATGGTGCCGGTGGAGGTGATCACGCTGGTGTTCACGACGTAGCCGTCCTCCATGTCGCCCTCCGCGTATTCCTGCACGACGTTGGTGGTGATCCGGTCCCAGAGGTAGGTGCTCACCCTGTTACCGCTGCTGAAAGTGTCCACGACGTCCTGGATGGACTGCCCCCGGTCCAACGCGTTGTTCCGGCCCCAGTCGAGGCTTCCGCCCGACCCCGCGCCCCCGTACTGGCCCTGCCCGTTGTCAGCCACCACTATCTCGCCCTTGAAGCCGTCTGGGTGTGCGAGCAGGGCCTCGATGAGGCTCTTCACCAGGTCGGTGTTGGTGCCGCCCCTCTCATCCCACTGGCTGTTCACCTTGATGAGCACAA
>CAYPNN010000035.1:4538-9550 GCA_964412065.1 uncultured Candidatus Bathyarchaeia archaeon | reverse complement strand
GGAGTGGAAGATGCCCTTCATTCCCCAGTACATGGCCTCGAGCATCGCCACGACCCCCCTGATCACGGGGAGAGCCAGGACACTGTGCCTACGGGTCAGTGAGGACACCTCCTGGGAGTGTGTAGCTATCTCGCCGTCTGGCTGCCTCACGCACATGACGAGGTGGCTGCGGGAACGCATCATCACCCCCTCTATGAGAGCCTGCCCGCCGAAGGCGAGGGACTGCTCCTCGGGTCCACCCTGGGGCTCCGTCATGGGGAATACAGCCTCCTCCGTCGAGATAAAAGCTGTCATCTCGATGGCGACGACGCTTGAGTATCCTGCATTACCTCTGCCAGCTCCATAGGACGAGGGTCGTCCGTGTCAGATGGTCAACCCGGTTTCCGGGCTACGACTATTATCTCGCCTGTCCCGTCGTAGGGATTCCTGTCGTAGTCCCTGAACATGGACCGGACCTCGAAGCCGGCCTTCTCCAGCAGAAGCTCCAGCTCGTACCGGAACATGTACCTGGTGTCAAGTGGAACCATCTTTGTGCGGACCAGGCTGCCGTCTGGGCCGTACTCCTCGAAGAGGATCTCCTCGCGGTTGACCTGGTTCAGGAGGTCGGTCCCGAGGAACCGACGCTTATGGACCACCCTGTTACCGTTGGGCAGGGTGAACTCCCTGCGGAAACTGAACTCCTCCTCAGGCGGCTGGGCGAGCCTGCTGAATCGGGGAGAGTAGAGGTCCATCAACAGCAGGCCGCCCGGGCGCAGGTGGCGGTGGACGCAGCGCAGGCACCCCAGCTGGCTCTCCTGGGTGAACAGGTGCATGAAGGACCGGGCTGCTATGAAGGCCATGCTGAAGTCCTTCACCGGGAGGTCGAAGCCGGCCATGTCGCCGTGTGTCAGCGAAGCCCTGCCCCATAGGCCCTTCTCACGTATCTTCCGCCTCGCTGCTTCGAGCATGTTCTCGCTGAGGTCCAAGCCGTGGACGGTGAACCCGGCCTCCGCGATGGGTATCATGACCCTGCCTGTGCCGCAGGCGAGCTCCAGTATCGGCCCCCCCGTCTCCTCCGCGTACCTCAGGTAGAATGGTATGTCCTCCGTCATGGGGCCGCCTACGTGGTCGTGGTCATAATACTCCGCGTAGTCGACGTACTTTGGCATGTCAGTCACGGTGTTATCTCAGTTCCTGCTGGTAAATGAGTCTTGATAACATCTTGATGGCAGGAACAGGTACCGCTAACCAGCTATCTTAGGATCAGTGAGCACGGCGTGTACATAGTACTTGGCCGTGACCTCGTCGCCGAAGTCTTCGGGCGCTCCCACGGGCAGCATATCATACGCCTTCTGGAAGTTCCTCTTGGTTATCCTATAGTCTGTCCTGTCTATGACCACCCAGGGCCCCAGCAGCTTGTATGTGAATTCCAGCCCCCGGACGGTCCTGAACACCTCGCCCCTGTTTGTGCGTATCCTGTTCCATACATCCTCGAAGCCGTCTTTAGGGTCCATGCTTCATTCCCCTTTTTTGATCTTTGCGCGATGGGTGGTCATGGGTTGTGCCGTCCGCAGGCGGGGCACCTCTTCGAGTGGGTCGCCATGTATGCGCAGTTCTTGCA
The DNA here is from genome assembly GCA_964412065.1 of uncultured Candidatus Bathyarchaeia archaeon. Classification (GTDB taxonomy): domain Archaea; phylum Thermoproteota; class Bathyarchaeia; order TCS64; family TCS64; genus RBG-16-57-9. The sequence continues at coordinate 7,950 of CAYPNN010000035.1, read as the reverse complement.
CAGCCAGGCCCCGCACCTTCTGCACTTCTTCCACTCCCCGAAGAAGCTGATCTTGGCTCCGCAGGCGGCGCACTTCCAGACCATAAAAGGGGGGGAACTACTTCACATTATATAGTTTACTGCCCGTGGTCACCGGTAACTGGTGTGTAAGCTTTACTTGTTTTGTGCTTCCACGTTTCTCTGCAACATCGGGCGGACCTTGAAGTATATGTGTAGGAACAGCAGAACCGTGAAGAGTTGAAGCAGGTTTCCGTGTATCCAGAGAGACCGCTCCTTGGTGAGCAGCCCGAGGGAGAGGCTCTCCATCAGCCTGTGATCCGAGATGCCTATGCCCGTGACCACGTAGAGGGACGTGACCACCGTGAATACGAAATGGATCCACGGCCTTGCCTTAGTCTTCTCCACGGCTACCTCTCCCAGAACGGCTCGTCGAGGTCTCCGCTGTCGCTGTAGCCGCGTCTCTCCCAGTAGCCCTCGTACCCGGCGTCGTCGCTGAACTCCAGCTCCACCACCCACCTGCACCACTTGTATCCCCACTTGGACTCGGCGACCAGCTGGAACGGGAACCCGTTCTCCTTGGGCAGGGTCACGCCGTTTATCTTGTACGCCAGTATCAGGTCCCTCTCCTCTATGTACTCCAGGGGCAGGCTCGTTGTGTACCCGTCCTCGGCGTGGAAGATCACGGTCTCGGCGTCCGGGCTCGGCCCCGCAGAATCAACCAGATCCATGATCGAGACCCCCATCCAGAGGACCGTGGCGCTCCAGCCCTCCACGCAGTTCAGGGTGACGACCTTCTCCCGGCTCGTGAAGCCCTCAAGCACCTCGGAGTACGTGTACTCCGTCGGGTTCTCCACCAGTCCGGTGATTTTCAGCCTGTAGTCCGTGACGTTGATGGTCTGGGGGCCCTTGATGCTGTTCTCCCTGAAGTCGGCGACGGAGGATAGACGCTTCCCCTGGTACTCCGTTATCTCGACGTAGTCCCTGTCCGCCGACGTCGACAGCTGGCTGAACGTGTACACCCCAACCACCAGGAGGAGCAGGGCCGCGACTAGAAGCGACCCATCGATCTTCTTAACGGAGTCCAAGGCCCTATCCCCCACAGCGCACAGGCTTCGGCTGAGTTTCGATGGGCGATCTCATCTGTCTTCTCTTCTCCTCCAATGAAGGGCGACTGAAATAGTGATCGCCTATGGACCAACATCCCCGTTGATCCACCTTGATCGGTATAGAAATGATCTGAGAGAACCGGGCCTCGCGTGACTCTATACGCCTCTTTTCCCTCAAGTATGGGGTTATAAGCCTTAGCGGCACCTCCTGTCGCACTCAGCGACGGTGACGATCAATCGCCCCGTCGCGAGTATTTCTCCATGATTTTGAATAACAGTAAATTCTAGAAAAGTAACGTAAAACATATTTAACGAGACGGATCAGAACGGAAACATAGTTAAAAAAACACCGTTTTTATTAAAATTCTCTGTAAACAACAGAATGTATGTGGAAAACTGATATAGATGCTTGTTAACGAGGTATTTAAAAGGCGCCAACCCTTAGTAGGGGTGGATTTGCATCAAAGTGGGTAAGAGACTAGTTAAAAACGAGGGCGACATCCGGAGGAACATGAAGCTCCCCAACAAGTACGACATCCTGGGGATCGTCACAAAGAACTACGGCCAGTCGCGCATGAACGTGAAGTGCCAGGACGGCGAGACCCGTATGTGCCGCGTCCGTGGCAAGATGAAGAAGCGCCGCTGGGTGCGTGAAGGCGACGTAGTGCTGATCAGCCCATGGGAGTTCCAGTCGGACCAGAAGGGAGACATAGTGTTCAGGTACACCCAGAACCAGGCGCACTGGCTAAGGGCGAACGACTACCTCAAGATAGATGAATAGGGCGGCACCGTCCACGGTTCTAATCAGGATTTCTAAATCTAACAGTCTATTTGTTTTTTCATCATCACGTCGAAACCCCAGGGCAGCCTTCTCTTACCCGATCTCCTGTACCCCAGTTTTTCGTAGAACGCTATCGCCCAGGAAGCTTTCTCGTCGGTGAACAGCACCATCTCGCTCAACCCCATTTCACAGGCCTTCTTCTCTAAATATTCTATGAGAGAGGTGCCGACCCCCTTTCTCTGATGCTCGGGGAGAACATAGACCCACCTCAGCTCGCCCGTGGCATCATCCCTTCTCGATAAGGCAGAGACGCCGACGACTGCGTCGCCTTCCTGGTAGACATAGAACATCATCCTCGTGAGGTGTTCGAGTAGCTCGGCTCTGGATAAGACGGGCTCCTTGAAGTACTCAGCGGGGATTATGCCGCGGTAGGACTCCGCGTTCGATCTGTTGATTACGTGAAGTATGGCGTCGACGCCTCCTTGGGAGGCGGGTCTTATCATCACGGGAAGTATCTTATCCGGGCTCAAAAAATTTGCTTTAACGTTGCGAAACGATCATTTTCCACGATTAAACTGTGGAGTTCTTAGGGTCAAGTTAATCCGTGAGGACTTTCTTCAGGACCTTCTCCCTCGACGTTATCAGCACGGAGTCTATCCACGCTATCCCGTCTATCTTCCTGAGCCCGTCGATGAACCCGGAGAGGCCTTCCAGCTTTGGGCAGGTCGCGGTGCAGATGATGTCGTAGTTCCCCACGGTCGTGTACAGGTTGCATATCCTCTCGTTGTCCTTCATCTCCTCTATGATGTTCTCAGGGTCGGAGTTGCCGCCTACCTTGATGAGCAGGAGGGCGCGGCAGTCGTAGCCCAGCTCCTCGTCCTCGATGATGCTGACGTACCCCTTGATTATCCCCCTCTCCTCGAGCCTCCGTATCCTGCGGGAGACCGTGGCAGGGCTCGAGTCTATCATCGTGGAGATCTCCCTGACGCTTGTCCTGCTGTTCCGGGACAGGATTTCCAGTATCTTCTTGTCGAGGTCGTCGTACTCCAAATGGGTCCAATATATCGAATTGTTCGTGGTATCTAAGCCTTTTTCAGGGGGACGTCCGTCCGCCCCGAGGGGTAAATTATTTATGTTTATAGCATAAATGGAGTGGGACATGAAACATTGTTTCATTGACGCGTGGTTATGATGGCAAAGAAAAATCTGTTGATACTTGGGGCCGGCGCCGCCGGCTCCATAGTGGCGAACAAGGTGACGAGGGAGCTCAGAAGAGAGATCGCCGAGGGCAATTACGGCGTGACGGTTCTGGACAAGAGCGACACGGCGTACAACCCAGCCGGTTACACGTTCATGCCCTTCCACCTCCTAGCCCCCGAGGACATAACGAGGCCGTTGAAGAAGGTCATAAGCCCCAGGGCTAACGCCTTCTATGGGGAAGACGGCGAGGTCACCAACGTGGATCTGGGGAACCGGAAGGTGTCCGTGAAGAGCGGCAAGGAGTACACCTACGACTACCTGCTCG